>CAIQRY010000054.1 GCA_903874345.1 uncultured bacterium | reverse complement strand
ATGCCAGCCACGACGCTCGCGGTAATAAGTCTGATGCCGTTACGTTTGGCATAGCTTTCAACTTTGCGCATGTAAGCCGGACGGACGCCGCTCGGAATTTTACGAACCGCTGTTAAGCCGCTCGACGCCCAAGATACGCCCGAGCTGGTTTTGACCGCCGTGGTTTTAGTTGTCGTTTTCGCTACGGTTTTTTTGACGGTGGGAGTCGCTTTGACCGTGCTTGAAACGGTCGGCTTCGTGCTATCTTTTACCTTGCTTGCGGTCGTGCTTGGAGATTGCGGGGTAATAGTTGGGGTGACTGGCAGAGCGGTCGAAGCTAAGGCGGCTGGGGCCGAAGAAATAGTTTTTGTTTTTTTAACAATTGGCTTCTTTTTAGCTAAAGTTGCCGTAGATTCATTATTAACTTTTATTACTTTAGTTTGGGCGCTAACCATAATGGCGCCGCATATTCCGGCGACAAATGTCAAGACCAGTAAAGCAATAATTATTTTTTTCATAATAAACCTATTATACAAAACAATCCTTTTAGTGTAAAGGATTGTTTTGGATCAATAAACTTTCTATTATTTAGTTGTCGCTGCTTTTTTCGCCGCTTTTAGAGTATCTAAAGCCGCCTTATAAGCATCGGTGCGCGCTTTTTTCGCCGCGGTTAACGCGTCGCTTCTGGTCTTCTGGACCGCTTTTTTGTCGGCGCTTGATGTCGCGGTTTTAATTGCGGTTTTGTAAGCATCGTTCGCTGCTTTGACAGCGGTTTGATAGGCGGTGTTCGCCGTTTTTATCGCGGCGGCATAAGCCTGGTTGGCGGCTTGAATCGCCGGGTTAATTTTAGGCGTTGTTTTCTTGACGGTCGTGGTTTTCGCGCTTGGTGTTCGCGTAATGGTCCCGGCTGGAGTATTTTCTACGGCTAAGGCCGGAGAAGCGACCAAAGCGACAAACGCTAGACTGAGCGCCAAAGTTGTGATTTTTTTCATACGTTTCTTGTTAGTATGTTAAATTTTTAATAAATCGTGACGGTAACGTTGAAAGACTTTAAGCAACCCGATTACTAGAATGATGTTTGCAAGCAAAAGGCCAGACTCCAGTAAGGGGAGCACCTCTTTAAGACCTAGTAAAGAGTTGCTTAAATAATCAAGGCTAAATTCAAAGTCATTGAACATGACCCTAATTACTTCCAGCGCTCCGCTCTTAATAATATATTGTAGTAAATGGCTAGCGACAAAAATTAAGCTAGTAATTAAAACCAGAGCCGCCCCGTAGATATAGGGACGTGATTTTAGTATTAAAATACGGCGGCGGGCTTTGATTATAACTAAGCTCGGGACTTCTTTTTCTCCTAAATTTTGAAAATTAGTGAACAAGTCTTCCATATGTTAATTAAAATATTTGGCTAATTCTTTCTTCGCTCGATGCAAACCGGTTTTAACCGTATTTAGAGGTTGGCTAACGATTTCGCTGATTTCTTCGTAACTAAAACCTTGTTGATAATGGAGTAAGAGTAGCTGGCGGTAAATTGGTTTAATTTTAATCAGGGCGTTTTCTAAATCAATTGAGTCAGCGACCGGCATTTTATAGTACGACTGCTTTGCCTCGATTGTTTCAAAGCCCGCGTCCGCATCATCAATGATTAAATCCTCAGGGTGTCGCTTCTTCTTTTTCAGCCAATCATAGGCTGTGTTTGTTGCGATTTTATATAGCCAGGCATTAAAATTTTGTTCTGGGTCAATTTTTTTTCGGTTCTTATAGAGTTTAACGAAAGTGTCCTGCGCTAAATCAGCCGCATCATCGGCGCTTCCGACAAAACGATAAAGGTGATTATAGATTGCTTTTTGATAAACGTTAATAATTGCGTCAAACGCTTTAAGATTACCTTTCCTGGCTAATAATATTAAGTTTTTATCCAAAATTTCAGACATAATGTTTTTTAGTATCTCTATTATAGAACTTACAGTTTTAGTTGACAATCCCGTGTTTTTCAGCTAAGATAATTAAAGTAATTTTTTAAAAAACCAGAACCATGACTAACGGAATAATCACCCCTGATCAGAAAGAAAAATTTCGCGAATTATTTAAAAAAATTATTGAGGAGAGCGCCCATATTCAGATTGAAGATGGCTATGAAACTGGAGAAAACCTTCGGGATTGCGGGCTTGATTCGCTTGATTTGACTGAAATTTTAGTCGATTTGGAGAGGGTCACCGAACATCATCTGTCCGATGCAAAACACGACGAAATCGTGAATGTCACGACGTACTCTAACTTGGAAGAGATTTTTGCTCCCTATCTCTGAGATCAAGCAAGACTCGGAGCAACTTAAAAGGACTGGAATGAACCAGTCCTTTTTTATTTTTAGATTTTAACGCGACGCATGAAAAGGGTATTGGTAATGATACTGAGTGAGGAAAGCGACATGGCGCCGGCCGCTATCATCGGGCTCAGCAGCCAGCCAAAGGTCGGATAGAAAGCGCCGGCGGCGAGCGGAATGGCGATAATATTATAGAAGAAGGCCCAGAATAAATTCTGTTTGATTTTATTCATGGTGAGGCGGGAAATTTTTAAGGCCTTGATAATTTTATCTAAGTCGCCATGGAGAACAGTAATATCCGCTGATTCAATCGCGACATCCGAACCACTGGCCATGGCAATACCGATATCGGCCGCGACTAAAGCCACGGCATCGTTAACACCATCGCCGACCATAGCCGTCACCAGTCCGCTTTTTTTAATCTCCCGAATTTTATTCGCTTTTTCTAAAGGTGAGACTTCGGCGATGACTTCGTCGATGCCGGCCTGGTGAGCAATATGTTGGGCCACTGCCGCCCGGTCGCCGCTGAGCATTATTGTTTTAATGCCTAGTTTTTTTAGTTTAGCTATCGCTAATGGCGCGTCGGCTTTGATTTCGTCAGCTAAAGCGAATAGACCTAAGATTTTTTGGCCGTCGCTTAAAAGCATGGACGTTTTGCCGTCATTTTCCAGAGCCTTAATTTTTTCCTCTGGTATTTCTAAATTAAAACGTTTCATCATTTTAACATTACCGAGATAATATTTTTGGCCGTCTATTTCGCCGGAGACGCCCTCGCCCGGATAAGATAAAAAATTACTAGCCGCTTCAAACACGATTTTTTCTTTGGTCGCTAATTTAATAATCGCTTGGGCTAGGGGATGTTCTGAATTTTTTTCTAAGGCCGCGGCCAGGTGCAGAACTGCGGTGCGGCTTAAAGCCGGGTTTAAACCAAGGCCCTCGCTAATTAAATCAGTCACAGCGGGCTCCCCAGTCGTAATCGTCCCGGTTTTATCAAAGACCATAATTTTAGTTTGACCGAATTTTTCGAGGCTCGCCGCATTTTTAATTAGTAAGCCGTTTTTACTGGCGAGTCCTAAACCGACCATGATGCCGGTGGGCGTCGCGAGTCCTAAGGCACAGGGGCAGGCAATGGCTAAAACGCTAATAAAACAAGTTAAACCCAGACTAACCGTGTTAGACCAGCCCAGATGTGAAGGACCGATTAAGAACCATAACGCTAAAGTCGTTAAAGAAATCGCGATGACAATCGGTACAAAGACGCCGGCCACTTGATCCGCGAGTTTTTGAATTGGCGCTTTGGAATTTTGCGCTTCTTGAATCGCTTTAATGATATTGGCTAAGACCGTGTCGCCCCCGACTTTATTGATTTTTATTTTTAAAGCCCCTTGGCGGTTAATAGTTGAACCGATAACCAGATCGCCGCTTTTTTTATCAACCGGCAAAGATTCGCCGGTAATTAAAGATTCGTCAATCGCGGATTCGCCGAAAACGATTAAGCCATCAGCCGGAATTTTCATACCTGGCTTGACGATGACGATGTCACCGATTTTAAGTTCGGCTAAGTTGATTTCGAATTCTTGGCCATTTCTTTCGACGAGCGCGGTTTTAGTTTGGAGATTGATTAATTTTTCAATTACTTCATTCGTTCGCAGTTTTGCTTTGCTTTCTAAATATTTTCCTAAACAAACCAAAGTGACGACCACTAAAGTGACGTCAAAGAAAAACATGTCTTGTAGCCCGAGAGCGAGACGAAGAGCCGGAAAAAGATAAAATAGAGCGGAGTAAAAATAAGCGATGCCTGTTCCAAGTCCGATTAGAGTATCCATATTCGCCTTACCGGTTACGAAGAAACGTCCCGTGGCTGCCAAGAAATCACGGCCCAGCCAAAATAAAATCAGAGTGGCCGCGGCAAAAATAATTGGAGTCATTATTACCCCGGGAATAAGTTCGGCAGGCCGGTAGTGCCAGAGAGCCGCACCAATAGACCAAAACATGAGCAGTAAAATTAAAGACATAAGTGGGATTGCGACCTGCAATTTTTTCTTTTGATTCTTTAATTCCTGGAGTTTTTGATCCTTAAAACTACTTAACTCGTTAGCGGCGGCCGCCGCTTTGGGAAATAAAAAAGTATAACCTAATTTTTTAAGCTGACGATTAATTTTAGTCGGGTTGAAGTCCGCGGGCTCATAAATTATTTCCGCCTCTTCGGTTAAGGGGTTGACGTTGATTTTTTTAATACTCGGTTCTTTAGCTAGATTTTTTTCAATGATTTGAGCGCAAGCGGCGCAATGCAAGCCAGTAACGCCAACGGTTAATTTATTTTCCATATGTTAATTGCCACTAGTTAATTAAATGTTTATTTTTCAACGACGGTGAAATTTCCAGTGTACATACCCATGGAGCAAGAGAAGGGGAGACTGCCGGTCTGGGTCGGCGTGAATTCGATAATATTCTCTCCAGGCTTCAGACGTTTTTGAATATTTAAAGCCGGGATAATTACCGAACTGGCGCAAGAATATGGCGCTTGGGCATCAATAATCCAACGGACCGGTTTGCCTTTGGTAATTGTGAATTGGTTCGGCTCATAACCACGACCCGTTTCCGCCATTCGGACGATTTGAACATCGGAATTATCAGTCACGCCGCTTCCTGAATTGAGATCTTGAGAATTATTTTGATTATTAATTTGGGAGCCACTTGTACCCGCTAAGACAATTAATTTCCAACCGTTGTTTAAATTAACAAGCGCGAAGAGAACAACAACCGCACCCGCAATTTTAAAGAAAGTGGTCGATTTTTTTTGACTGAAGACCGCACTTAAGCCGCCCAAGCTTAATAAGCCTGGAACCGTACCGAGCGCGAAGAAGGCCATGATGAGGCCGCCTGTAAAAAAATCGCCGCTCCCCAAAGCATAAATTTGCATGGCTTGCGTAAAACCGCAGGGCAGAAAGAAAGTTAAAGCGCCGAGAATGAACGGACTGGCGCCATTACTTTTCGCTCCCGTTTTGACAGTCCGACCAAAACTTTTTGGTAGGGAGAATTCGAATTTATTAAGAACAGGAAAAATTTCTAAGAGTTTAAGACCTAAAATTAAGATGACGAGTCCGACTAAAAAAGTGAGTAAGCCGGATAAGAGCGGTGAGAGCTTGAAAGTCGAACCTAAGAGACCTAAAATTCCGCCGAGAATAAAAAAACCAATCACGCGCCCGGCATTAAATATGAGGTGCGGTCTAAATTTTTCGGCTCGCGTGGCGTCCGGATGATTTTGCGCGTAAGTTGCGGCCGCCCCTAAGACTAAGCCGCCGACTAAAGCGAGACAGGTCGAAACTCCGGCCACGAGGCCGACGAGAAGAGCGAGGGGCAGGGAAAAGGCACCCTTAATTAAACTGCTTAAATCCAAGATCGGCAAACGGCTTAAGAGCCAATAAAGTAAAATTAAGCCTAAAATAACGGATAACCAATAATCGGATAATTTACCAGTTTTTTTTGAGGTCGCTTCCTCCGGTTTTGTCCCCTCTCGTTCAACTAAGCCGTAACCAATAGCTTCTAAATCCGTTTTTATTTTTTTAAGATCCGGTGCGCTACCCTCATAAAAGATTTCCGCCCGGCCATTTTGATGATTAACGCGAACTTTTTTGACGCCCGAGATTTCTTTTATTTTATCCTCGGTTAAGAGTTCGCAAGCCCGGCAATGCAGGCCGCTCAAATTTAAAACTAATTTACTTACCATATTATTTTGCGGCTAATTTATTAACTTTTAAAATTTCGAGGACCATCTTTTTCTTGGTCGCTTCGTTCTTCGAAGCCATGGCGTTTCTAAAACAAGTATTTAAATGATTAGCCATCAGCTGTTGATGAGCCGACTTTAATAAACCGATGACCGCCAAGTTCTGCTGCATAATATTAATGCAGTATTCGCTATTTTCGGTCATGGTAATAATTTTTTCCGTCAGGCTTTTGGCTTTTTTAAAGTTGGTTAGAACGCTTTGGCGTTCCGCGCTTAATTTCGTCATAAATTTATAAATTATATTTTATTAATTTCTTAGTACCTATACCTGGGGTGTAGGTAATAGGAATTATAGCAAAGCCGAAAATCGCTGTCAAATAAAAAAGCAGACTTACTTAGCCTGCTTTAAGTTTTATCCCCTGGTGATTAAAAGCTTAGGCCGCTGACAAACGCTGTCGAGTTATGCTCGAAGTCGATTATCAGCCCCTGACCTTTGTTTATACTCCGGTAATTATCGGCCCGGAATTTATACGGTAGAACGCTGGCATATTCCAAATGAGTGAGGACAATGACGCAGTCCGCCTGATTTTTTTTAGCCTCGTCATTAATCAAATTAATAGCGCGTTGGTTGTCCTGTCCGACGGGGCTGTCATTACCGGAATGTAATTCCGGAAAAGATTTATATTTAAGCTTCAGCGCGGTGGCCAGGACCCGTGAACTATCATCGGCGCGGGGCGCGGTCGAAGAAAGGAAAATGGTGTTCGGTAATAAATGAGGCTCTATTAATTGAGCTAATTTTTTCATTTGGTTTTCTCCGGTAGGACTGAGACGATGGTTTCCATCGTAATCGCCATGCCTAACAATAATTACCTTCTTCATGGTTTGTTTTTTTGCTTAGTTAAACATTCTATTTTTAGGTTGATAAAGAATATTTTATATTAACAGAACTATTGTTTAGAGTCAATAATAGTTTACGCTGCCAAGATTACCTTGATTTTTCTTCATTTTTCTGTTATCATTAGGGAATATGAATCTATATCTCTATATCTTCGGCAGCGTTTTAATAGTTTCCGCCTTATCTTTGGTCGGTGTTTTTTTTCTATCCTTTTCTAGAGAATTTTTAAATAAATTAATTTTCTTTCTCGTCTCACTTTCGGCCGGGGCTTTAATCGGCGACAGCTTTATTCATCTGATTCCGGAAACAGCCGCCAAGAGCGGCGGGCGGCTTGGTCCTTGGCTCTATCTTATTGCTGGTTTATTGATATTTTTTGTGTTGGAGAAAATCATTCATTGGCGTCATTGTCATGTTCAAACAAGTAGCGAGCATCCCCATCCCTTAGGCCTCATGAATTTAGTTGGTGATTCTCTACATAATTTTTTTGACGGTGTGATAATTGCTGGTTCCTTTATTATTTCTATTCCTTTGGGGCTCGCTACTTTCATTGCTGTTATTGCGCATGAGATCCCTCATGAAATCGGTAACTTCGGCGTTTTAATTTACGCCGGCTATTCGCGCGCTCGCGCGATTTGGCTTAATTTTATTACCGCCCTAGTTGCCTTGCTTGGCGCTTTGGCCGTTGTTCTTTTCGGAGCACAGATTAACGGTTTTGGCGATTTTATCGTTCCTTTTACGGCTGGCGGCTTTATCTATATCGCGACCGCCGACTTACTACCCGAACTTAAAAAAGAAACGGCCGCTCATAAATCTTTTCTACAATTACTTTGTATTCTCCTCGGCATCGCCTTAATGCTCGCTTTAAAAGTTTATTTTAAATAAATTTATGTCTAATCCCATCAAGCCAACGTTTAAAACCGAATGGTTTAGCTTGGCTTTAATTATTTTAACAGCCATCGCCGCTGTTTATTTCTGGCAAAAATTACCTATGCCGGTGCCGATTCATTGGAATTTAGCGGGCGAAGTCGACGGTTATGGCTCGCCTCATATGGCGGCTGTGATTTTGCCATTAATGACGCTGTTTATTTATTTGCTTTTTTTAGTTCTGCCTTATCTTGATCCTAAAAAAGAGCAATATGCTAATTTTGCGGCGACCTATCATCACTTCAAGAATTTGATGATCGCTTTTATTTTTGTTTTCTATTTACTCACCGGAGTCAACGGCCTAGGTTATAAGATTAATATGGGAGTTTGGGCGCCGCTTTTAATTGGTTTATTATTTGTGATTTTAGGCTGCCTGCTTAAAAAAGTACAAAGCAATTGGTTTATTGGTATTCGTACGCCCTGGACTCTGTCTTCGGAAACAGTTTGGAATAAGACGCATCAGATGTCGGGTCGCGTGTTTATTCTGGCCGGAATTTTTATGGGTCTTACCGCCTTAGTGCCCGGTGTTTGGAAATTAATCGGATTTATTATTGCTATTGGTCTGCTTGTCGCCGCCTTACCGATTTATTCCTATTTTTTATACGCCAGAGAGAAAAAGACCCAGTCGAAGATGTAATTATAAATAATAGATTAAATTTGAAATATAAAAAACCCTGGCCATTGGTCAGGGTTTTGTGTCATTTGCGTTTTGGTTAAAGAATGTTCCTGTAAGGATCAAGGGGGTAGCCGGCTTGATCGGGAAATCCTTGAGCTTCTTTAGCTTCAAATTCCTCTATTTCCTTGGCTGACATACCGCTCAAAATCATCGCCCGAACCGCAATCGAAATCGCTAGTAAAATAATTATTAGAAGCAGGATTACCCCGCCGCTTAAGGAAATCATTTCGAGCTGATTGACGCGGTGGATGAGGGTAGTTAGATGGCTGTCTAAACAGGATTTAAAGAGAAAGAGAACTATCGCACTCCCGAAGCAGAAAATGGGCGAAGCCAGGATAATAACTAAAATAAGTTTTTCACCCAAAGCTTCTCGTCCTGATTTAAGCCACTTTCTGATTTCTTCACGGTATGAGCCAGGTGTGTCGCGGTAATAAACTATCCAGCCCGAGGGAATTAAAATACCCAAGACTATGAGGCTGACTAGGGCCGGCCAAGACAGGATAACCCGGCTAACCGCCGCATAGATGTTGAAGAAATTAAGAATCCAGAAAATAGCCAGGATTAAACTCACCATGATTGATGTGGCGAGAAGAGCAAAAATTGCGCTTTTTTTTCGGGATTTTATTAATTTTCTTCCCAAATAAAGAAAGGCCGTTAGACCCGCAAACCACCAGACAATCGCCTGTTGCTCCGGCAGGCCTAAATTAAATTGCAGAATAAACGCCCGCCCGATGATTAAGCAGATCACGGAGACCGCCATAATTTTTAGGAAGGAACGATAACGTTTGGCGATTTCGATTATTCGCGCGACAAAGGACCAAAGGCTAATCAGCTTAATGATCCAATAAAGTTTCAAATAGTCCATAGAGTGCTCTCCTTTTTTAGTGCCGCATTCCGGGCGAGATTAAACTTGCGTGTAAACTCCAGATTCTTTGTTCTTCGTCAGATAAATGACGATGCGAAATTGTTTTGGTTTTTGTTTTTTTTGTCGGTTCAAACGGCTTAAGAGTGTATTTATGCCAGGCATAAATTGCCAGCATAATAAATATCGCTCCGAAACCAAAAGGAATAAAACCAACAAAAGAGGGATCAAACCAGAGACTATCTGATTTGTTGAGGGAAAGAGTGCCGCCCGCTTTTTCGACAGCCAGAAAATGAGGAATTAATATGAATAAGCCGACAGCGATCAAAATGACGCCCAAAGTGCTTAAAAGATAAACTTGCTTTTTCATGGGTATGGTTTTTGGTTAATTTTCGAGGGTTTATTGTAAAAGGACAGATTTTTCTATTTAACCACTTTGTAATTATTCTGTCAAGGTTTTAATTGTTGTTTAAAAAGCGTAAAATAGATAGACGGAGACGAAAATTTTATGTTAAAAGACATGCCCCTGGCCACGCATTTGCGCCCGAAAAGTTTAAGTGAATTCGTAGGTCAGGAAAAAATTATTGGGGCGAAGAGTTGGCTGTATCAGGCGATTAAAAATGATAATGTTCCTTCGCTTATTTTTTGGGGGCCGCCCGGAAGCGGGAAGACAACCCTGGCTTTTATTATTGCCAAAGAAACAAAAGCAGAATTTATTCAGTTATCGGCGACGAGTTCGGGCGTTAAAGATTTAAAAAAAATTGTGGAACGGGCGCAGGAAGCGAGACGTTTAGGAACAAAGACGATTTTATTCATTGATGAAATTCATCGCTGGAATAAAGCGCAGCAAGATGCGCTTTTGCCGCAAGTCGAAAATGGGACGATTATATTAATCGGTGCGACGACCGAGAATCCGAGTTTTGCCGTGAACGGCGCCTTACTCTCGCGCGTTAAGGTTGTAGTTTTAGATTCTTTAGCTACTTTGGATTTAGAAACAATTATTGAACGCGCCGCTAAAGAGCTAAAAGCGAAACTAAGTGCTGAAGTCCGGGGGCTAATAGCGAAGTTAGCTAATGGTGATGCGCGTAAAGCCCTAAATCTTTTAGAAAGCGTAGTAGAACATGGTGGTAAGATCACGGCCGCCTTGGTTAAGGACATAATTAATAAGCCAAATTTGCTTTATGATAAGGACGGGGAAGAACATTATAATTTAATTTCGGCGCTTCATAAATCCTTGCGCGGTGGCAGTGCCGATGCTGCGGTTTATTATTTAGGTCGCATGATTGAAGCCGGTGAAGATCCTTTATATATTGCCCGCCGTTTAATTCGTTTTGCTTCTGAAGACGTAGGCTTAGCTAATAACAGTGCGCTCATGCTCGCGACCGCAACTTATGAAGCTTGTCGTCATATCGGGTTACCTGAATGCTCAGTAAATTTAGCTCATTGCGCTATTTATTTAGCTAAGTCGCCGAAAAGCATTGTCGCTTATGTCGCTTACCAAAGAGTACAAAAAGAAATCGAAACGAGCGGTAATCTGCCCGTCCCCTTATATTTAAGAAACGCGCCGACCAAGCTCATGAAGGAATTAGATTACGGAAAAAATTATAAGTATACACCAGTTGAAGATGATTCAAATCAAGAATATTTGCCGGAGAAGTTAAAAGGGAAGAAGTTTCTCTAATAAATAAACAGTCCTCTTATATGACCAAACCCCAAGCGCTTAGCCCCTTAGCGGTTTTTATCGAGAATGAAGAAAAAGTCGCGCAGTTATATGATATTTATGCTCAGACGTTTTCGGCGCAGCGGAAAATGTGGGCGCTCTTAGCGAAAGAAGAGGGGCGTCACGCTAAAGTTTTGAGAGATTTGGAAAATAAATTAGCCGTTAATGAACAGTTTGCGACGGTTCGCGTTCACGGTTGGAAGATATTGCTTTATGTCAGTGATTTTATTGATGAACAGTTGGCGATGGCCCAAGCCGGAAAAATAAAAGCCAAGGAAGCGATTGAGGTCGGGCTTAGTTTGGAGCGTTCTATGATTGAGAAAAAAAGTTTTGACGTTTTTTTGCCTCTCCATGCCGAGATGAAAGGAGCGCTCGAAAAATTAAATCGAGAAACCGATGGGCATGCTTTGAGATTAGAAAAGGCTTTGGCTACGTTAACCTAGATATAAAGTTGCGTAATTAATTTTTTAAAAGCTGACTTTAGGTCAGCTTTTTAAGCGCGAGCTTGTAACCCCGACCGGTGAAAGTATGAATTAGGTCGCGGTTATGATGCGCATTTAGTTTGCGGCGGAGACTCGCCATATGCGTTTCGACGGAATTAGAGAAAGGATCGGCATTATAATCCCAGACATGCTCTAAAAGTTGATTGCGAGAAACGATGATACCGCGATTACGCATTAGATATTCGAGGAGTGTAAATTCGCGACGGGTTAAATAGATTTCCCGGCCGTCGCGTTTAACGACTTTGGTTCGCGCGCTCAAAGTTAGATTATCGACTTTTAAGAGGTCGCCTTCGGCTTTAGCTGGTCGTTTTAAAAGAGCACGGACATGGAGCAGGAGTTCGTCGAATAAGAACGGCTTGGTTAAGTAATCGTCGGCGCCGAGCTCAAACATTTGGCTTTTATGTTGGATTTCTGATTTAACGGTTAGCATTAGGACGGGAACATGTTTTTTTTCGCGCCTAATTTCGGCTAAGACTTCCGACCCGTTCATTTTTGGTAAAACATAATCGAGAATAATTAGGTCATAACTCCCGGTTCGACCCAGAAAAGCGCCGCGTTCGCCGTCAGACGCGACTTCGACATTGAAAAAGTTTGACTCCAGGCCGTCTTTTAAGAATTGGACGATTTCTGGCTCGTCGTCGATGATGAGGATTTTCATAAATTTTTTAAATTATTTAGTTTATTCTTTCCACGTTCATCATAACAAAAGCCGCCTTAAAAAAATCTAAATTTTTTCT
>CAIQRY010000053.1 GCA_903874345.1 uncultured bacterium | reverse complement strand
TACTAATTATCGTTTCCGTTTTTTATCCATTTCTTTCTTTGCTTCAGCCGTATCTTGATACTTTTTTCGCCGGCTACGAAGTTAATATCCTTTCCTATTTTGTGGATAATTTCTTATTCATTTTTGGCGTTCAGTTTTTAGCAGTTTTATTTATTAATATGATTGCTAGTTGGCTCGCGGTCAGGAAATATGCGAGAGTGTAGAAAAGTTCAGGTTTGACTTTCAGGCCATTTTTTAATAATATCCTGAGAGCAGGATATTTTATTTTGCGGGATCGTCTAATGGTAGGACAGCGGCCTTTGAAGCCGTATATCCTGGTTCGAATCCAGGCCCCGCAGCATAATAAAAATACAGACATGCAATGTCTGTATTTTTATTATGGCGCCAGAAGCGGAAAGCCAGGCCCAAATCAAGGAATATCTTTATCTATTGACTTATCTATATAAATATGTTAATATATTAATCTCAAATAAATGTAGTGTTCATTTTTAAACATAGGAGATTACGCAATGCCCGCACTGATTATTTACGGAGTTCCCGAAAGCAAAACCGGGATTCTTGAAGAGCTTACCCATGCGCTTATCAATACCGTCGTTTATTCGGTTGATGAGTTAAAGCTTAAGACATCTGATGTTTCCGTTTTTTATCCCAAAGACCTGAAGACCAAAGGTCTGGGCGAGGAAATTATTATTTTCGTCGACTGCTTGACGGACAAGCCGGAGAGAACCGAAGAAATCAGAAACAGATTAGCTCAGGCCATCGTTGAGACCGCTGTAAAGTATTTTCCGGATGCCAACCTGGTTGAATGCTTCATCCGGCCCTTTAACCCCAAACAGGGTTTTGCCGGGATAAGGCTTGACCAGCCGTCTAAGTAAGGCGATAAAACGAGTAAGAATAAAACGAGTAGATTGAAATCGCTCGTTTTTTATTATCTGTTAAAACAGGCCTATTTTTGATAGAATAAAGAGAGATATATATAGTGCAATGATAAATAGCCTAAATCTATGGAAAGATCTAAAAAAATAATTTTTGCGACCCACTGTTTGCTTAATCAAAACGCGCGAGCGCAAACCGTGGCTAAATGCCCCGGTGCCGTTAAGGAATTTTTGGCTTTTTGTTTGGTCAACAATTATGGTATCGTACCAATCGATTGTCCGCAGTTGATGTTCGAGCCGCTCCGCCGGAAGCCGCAGACGAAAGAATATTATGATAATTTGATCACTCGAAAAGTATCCCGAGAAGTCGCCCAAAAAGTAATTAAGCAAATTAAGCTTTATCAAAAAAATAAATATCGAATCGAAGGTGTTTACGGGGTTGAAGGTTCGCCGACTTGCGGCGCAGTCAGGACACATATTAGAAATCAACAAGGGAAACCAATTTCAGTTAAAGCGCCGGGAATATTTTTTGAAGAGCTAGAAAAAGCTCTGCGTCGTCAGCGCCTAAAGGTAAAAATTTATGATTGGGATATTCAGGCAAAAAAGAGGATTTTAAAAAATGTTTAACTCTCAAATTGAAACAACTGAAGAAATAAATAATTTGGTCGAGCCCATCAAGGGTCCAATAACCCCTAATAAGTTGTTACGACTCCGGGATTTGATGTATTCAAAAATTATTGTTCGTCCTTATAATGAAACCGTGAAAGAGGCTGAGAAATTAATTCGCTGGAAAAGAACGGCCGTCGAAATTCTAGTAGACGCCTACGTCTACGACGGTAAGGCTTGTACGGATTTAGTCGTTTTGTTTATTGCCTTATGTCGGGCGCTCGACTTAGAAACGAATTTCGTTAAAGTTAAAAAGGAAAACATGGTTCATTCCATCGCGGAAGTTAAGTTGGGTAATAATTGGTATATTTTTGACGTGTCTAATAAAAAAAGTACTCCCGCTAAAGGTTCTATTACCAATAAAAATCCCTATCAAGGTTGGCAATTATGGAAAAAAGGGAGGGACGCTTGGGATTTGGGACTTAGTGATTTTGAAGATATAGAAAAAATAAATATGAAATAACAAATTATGTCTTTTGTTCACTGGTTAGTTGTTTTGAGTGTGTTTGTTAGTCTTTCCGGTTCCGCCGCCTATATTCGCGATACGCTTGCGGGCAGGTCTAAACCTAATCGGGTTTCTTGGTTTTTGTGGGCCCTCCTGCCCTTAATTGCTACCGCCGCCGCTTTAACGGCTCATGCCGATATTTGGGCAACGATTCGTATTTTTTTAGCTGGCTTTTTGCCTTTATTAGTTTTTATTGCCTCCTTTATCAATCGTCAAAGCTATTGGAAGCTAACCACTTTTGATTTGCTCTGTGGGCTTTGTTCAGTCGCCGCCTTAATTGTTTGGGGCCTCATCAATTCACCTGTTTTAGCCATTTTGTTAGCGGTTATCGGCGATGGCTTTGCTAGTATCCCCACGATTTTAAAAGCTTGGAAACACCCAGAGACGGAAACAGGACTGGCTTATGCGGCGTCGACAATCAGTGTTTTACTGGTTATCCCTTCAATTCCTAAATGGAATATCCAAAATTCAGCTTTTCAAGTATATCTCCTGATTGTCAACGTATTTTTATTTTTTGCCGTTTATCGAAAATCGATAATTAATTATTTTAAACATGCCAAATCTTAAAACCCCAGGTCCCGACCGCATGACGCCGGCGGGCCGAAAAAAATTTTTTGGTTTTTATAAGACCCATCGCTCGCGGGCGCTTATTGGCGCTCTTCAGGACATGGCTAAAAATAATCGAAAAACCTTAACGACTTATTTAGGGAAGTGTCAAAAAATTAATTGTTTAATTATGGGTTGCTCGCATTGGGCTAACCCGCGTGATACGGCGAATTTTTTAAGAAGTTTTAATAAGAATTTAGAAATTAATTTGGCGGTGATTGATGTTCTACCGGACGCGCTCTTAGAAAGCACGAAACATAACGTTGATTGTCTGCCGCTCATCGCGCCGGCTCAGCAAACACCATTTTTAGATAATTATTTTGATATTTTAATTTCCGATTGTCTACTCACTTGTTGCAGTTTTGATCAGCATGAGCCGGTGATTAAAGAAGTGGCTCGAATTATTAAGAAAAGGGGGTTGGTTCTTCTAGGGATTGTTCACTCAGATAAGAACATTACTTTTAAAATGTCGGAACGACCAATTAAGAATTATTGCCGACCGCTAAAAGATTATCAGAAACTTTTTAGTCGCCACGGTTTTTCCTTTGTGCCTAATTCATCAACCGAAACGCGCTTACCGGGAAAATGGCGACAAATGAGAATTTTTAATGGGTTAGTCATAAAAGGAAATTAATAGAAGAAAATATGGAACTCATCGATATTGTAGACGAACAAGGGAATAAGACGGGCGAGATTATAACCAAGCCCGAAGTTCATAAACGGGGATTATGGCACCAGACGGTGCATATTTGGATTATTAATTCGCGAGGCGAAATATTAATGCAACATCGTTCCGAAAAAATGGAAAATTATCCTGGTATGTGGGATATCTCGGTCGCCGGTCATATTTCGAGCGGTGAAGATTCAAAACAAGGAGCGCTTCGAGAAATTAAAGAAGAAATAGGCATTGATTTGTCGGCTTCGGATTTGCAGCTATTAGCTACGATTAAACAGGCTTCGGTTTTAAACAACAAAACCTATTTTGATAATGAATTTAGTGATGTTTATTTAGTTAAGCTTGATTTAGATCTCGACCAGTTACATCTTCAAGAAGAAGAGGTTGCCGGTTTGCGCTGGGTTCCAATTAAGGAATTTAAAAAATGGGTTAAAGACCAGAAAGAAGATTTAGTGCCGCATACGGAAGAACATAAATTTTTGTTAACGGTAATTTAATATTTAAATATATGAAAATAAACAAAGCGACGCTTAAGGACCTCCCGGCCATTAACCGTTTAAATCAAAAATATTTTAAAGAAGTTCGGGATTTTAAAAAAGTTATTACGGATCCCGATAATCATTTCTATGTCTTGGTTCATAATAATCAGGTTATCGGTTTTAGTGGTTTCCACTATCACCATTGGAACAATACCGCGACCATTATCGATATTTTTGTCCATCCGATTCGGCGCGGCCAGGGTTTAGCCAGCAAATTAGTGACCAAAGTAATTCAAGAAGCAAAAAAAACTAAAGCGCGAACCTTAATTGTCGAAGCGCCGTCTTTAAATAGTGTTTTGAAAGTCTATTTAAAGAATAACTTTCGGGTTTGCGGTTTTAATGATCGCTATTATAGCAATTCCGCCAAGGAAATCGCGATTTTCTTGTCTCGGGATTTGAAGTAACATTTTATTCACTTTAGATAATAAAAAAATGGCTAATTATAGCCATTTTTTGTATATAAGGAATTTTGTCCTGCCTATATATTGACATTTTTATTAAAGTATGGTACAATAATCTATTGAATAAACAGTAAAATTCATATTAGTCAGTACGTTAAAACAAGTGAAGTCATGAAAAGATTCATTGCTCTTGCTATCACTGTCATAGTAATCCTTTCCATTAATACCCAGGCTCAGAAGATGCCGGTAAAATTCAAGGACATCAAGAAGAATTTCCAGGGTTATTGGGGAAAAAATAAAGTTCAGATTGTTGAAGAATCCGTGATCTATCCTTTGGTTCTTCTCAAAGCTGGCGAAAATTATTTCGTGGTGTCTTACAGCACTTCTGAAAAAATGTCGGAAGCCGATCAGATGACCACAATGCAATTTCAGCTTTGGCTACTGGACAAGTATCAGTTTCCTAATGGAGCAAATGTTAACTTAATGGGTACCGGCTCCAAGGAAACAAAATTCTGGCACGAGGGCCGGAATTGCAATGCCTTGTCCATTTATGCCATATCTGATCGCATCCTGGTCAATAAAGAAAAGCTGGATATGGCTAAAGTTATTCCGAATTAAACGCCATTAGCGTTGATTCGAAGAAACCCTTCACTGTCGTGAGGGGTTTTTCTTTTTATGGTATAATATAAGAAAATTAGCTTTAAATCATATGTGGCTTATTTATGCCTTACTCTCCGCCATTTTCGCGGCTGGTGTCGCTATTGTCGGAAAAATGGGTTTGAAAAATCTTGACTCCACGCTGGCGACAACCATCCGGTCTGTTATTATGGCTGGGTTTCTGGTCGTGGTCAGTATTTTTTTAAAAAAATTCCGCGGTTTTAACTGGCAGGTCATGTCGAATCGCGATTGGCTTCTAATCGTCGCAGCGGGTATCTTCGGCGCCCTATCCTGGCTCTTCTATTTTTTTGCTCTTAAGAGCGGACCGGCGACGCCGGTCGTGGCTATTGATCGTCTAAGTTTAGTCTTCGTTTTCGTGTTGGCCATTCTCTTTCTCGGGGAAGGGTTTTCAATCAAAGCGCTATTCGGCGTTCTCCTTATGGTTGCGGGCGCAATTTTGATCTCGATTAAGTAAAAAAGCCTCTGGCCAAGCCGAGGCTTTTTGATTTGACCTAATTTAGTTTAGGTGCTAAAATAATAAGTAACTAAAACATAATAAAATTTAATCTCTATTTTATGAGTATTCGTCGATTTTTTACCAGAAAAAGACTTATCTGGCTAATCATTATCCTACTGGTTGTGGCCGGCGTTTGGTATCTTGTGGCTCGCGGCAAAAATACGAGCGGCAACGTTCAAACGGCGACGGTCGGCCGTCAAAACCTAAAACAAACCGTTTTAACGACTGGCCAGGTAGTCAGCCAAACTAATTTAAATCTAAGCTTCCAGGGGAGCGGCGTTGTGGCTAAGGTTAATGTGGCGGCTGGTGATAAGGTTAAGGCCGGTGACATCCTGGCCATCTTAAACCAGGCTAACGCCCAGGCCGCTTTAATTAGCGCTCAGGGTCAATTAGCGCAAGCGCAAGCGAACTATCAAAAAGTGGCGGCCGGATCTTCTGTAGAGCAAATCAAAGTTTCTCAGGAAGCCGTTAATACTGCTCAAGTTGCCTATAATAATGCGGTCAGCCAGCTAAGCACGGTCCAGCAAACTACGACCGCGACTTTAAACCAGGCGCAAAAAACCCTAGCGGACTTACAGTCGCCCATGACTACAGCCGATAATAAGCGTTCCGCGATACTAACTACTATTTCTAACCAATTATCATTAGTTAAGTCTGCACTTGATTCGGAAAATCAGATTTTAAATGATAATAATTTAAAAAATACTTTTGGTATTCTTAACTCTGCTTCTTTGAATGACTTTAAGGCGGCTAACCAATCGGTTCAACCTCTTTTAACGACGGCCAACAATAGCTTGAATACGGCTGAGGCTTACAAGAGTGATGACAATATTGATCAAGCCGTGACCGACGCCCTTAATGTTTTGAATCAGAATATTATTGCCTTAAATGACTGTTTCTCGGCTTTGAGTAATTCCGTGGTTAGTTCTAATTTTTCCCAAACCCAGCTCGATGCTTATAAAACAACTATCACTAATGCTTTAGCGAGTGAGAATCCTGGAGCATCTTCCATTCGTTCTTCGCGGCAAGCTTTAACCGATGCCTTAACTGCGGCGCAAAACGCGGTCACCAACGCGACCTTAGCTCAGAACCAACAAATTTTAAGTACGCAAAATCAGATTAATAGTGCCAAGGCCTCTCTGCAACAGGCACAGGCGAATTTGGCACAAGCCTCAGCGCAAGCGAAGCCCGCTGATTTAAATATTGCGCGCGCCCAGATTATTTCGGCCCAAGGTCAAGTTGCTTCGGCCGAGGCAATTCTTAATAATTTAATTATTAAGGCGCCGGTCGACGGTACGATCACTCAGGTTGATACTAAGGTTGGCGAACAAGCGAATGCCATGCAGGAAGTAATGGTCTTGCAAGACATTAATAATCTTCACGCTGAATCTTATGTTAGTGAAGCGAATGTCGCTTCGCTCGCTTTAAGTCAATCAGTTGATTATACCTTTGATGCCTTAGGACCGAATAATCATTATGCCGGCAAAATCATTACCATTGATCCGGCGTCGACCGTTATTTCCGGCGTCGTGGATTATTTAGTCAAAGCGGATTTACCTAATATCCCGGATATTAAACCGGGTATGACTGCGAACTTAACGATTTTAGTCGCGACCAAGGATAATGTTTTAGCTGTTCCGGCGAGCGCGATTATCGATAATAATGGTCAAGAATCAGTTCGGATTATTGATGATTCGAAGAAAAATACCTATCACTCTGTCTTTGTCACGACCGGTTTGCAAGCCGACGGCGGCTTAGTCGAAATTAAATCCGGGCTTAATGAGGGCGAGCTTATTGTCACATATCTTAAACCGTAATTTTATGAGTTTAATTAGTGTTAAAAATCTAAAGAAAGACTACGAAAGCGACGGCGTTGTCACTTCCGTGCTTCATGATCTGAGCTTTGAAATTAAAACCGGAGAATTCGTGGCGATTATGGGGCCGTCTGGAAGCGGCAAGTCGACCTTAATGCATATTCTTAGTTTTTTGGATCGGCCGACCGGCGGCGTTTATGAATTTGAAGGTAAGAATATTACTGGCTTTAATGATAAATACTTAGCGCAGCTCAGAAACGAACGCGTCGGTTTTGTTTTCCAGTCGTTTAATCTTTTACCGCGCACGACCGTGCTCGATAATGTGAAATTACCGCTTCTTTATAGTAATAAAAAAAATCATGATGGGTTAGCCCGTAAAGCCTTAGATTCCGTCGGCTTATCGCATCGCTTAGAATATTATACGAACCAGATTTCGGGCGGCGAAAAACAGCGCGTGGCGATTGCCCGCGCTTTAGTTTGTGATCCAGCCGTTATTTTTGCGGACGAACCGACTGGTAATTTAGATTCAAAGTCTGGCAATACGGTTATGTATATTTTACAGCAGCTCAATAATCAGGGCCGAACTGTTATTCTCGTTACCCATGAAACCGATACCGCGAATCATGCGAAACGAATTATTAGAATTAAAGATGGCAACCTTTTATCTGACGAACCGGTTAAGACTCGTACCATTGCTACACCGGATCAGGAGTTAATCAAATAATTTTTTTATTTTGTGAATTTTTTAGCGACGATCAAATTAGTGATCAAGAATTTGCTGGCGCGTAAAGGGCGTTCGCTTTTGACTATTTTAGGCATCGTGATTGGCGTCGCTGGAGTTATTATTATTATTGCTTTAGGTGCCGGAGCGCAAAGTTTAATTTTAGGTGAAGTAACGAAATTAGGTAGTAATCTATTATATATTGAACCGACAAAAAATAAAGATACGGGGGCACCGCTCCCTGGCGTGATTATCACGACCTTAACGACGGCTGATGAAGCGGCTTTGCGTAGCGCCTCTCAGGTACCGCATGCTTTAGCGGTTAATGCCGGAGTTCAAGGTTCGGCTGTGATTTCCTGGGGTAATAAAAGCGTGGATACGACTTTTTCCGGCACCGATTATACCTATCCGCAAGTGGTTAATTTTACTATGCAAACCGGCCAATTTTTTGATCAGCGTGAGGACCAAGGCGCGGCTAATGTTGTAGTTTTAGGTTCTAAAGTAGCAACCGAACTGTTCGGTGATAGCGGACTTAATCCAATTGGCCAAGTAATTAAGGTTAAAAGTTCAATTGCCCCCAAAGCCGGCGGGGTACCGCTACGCGTTATCGGCGTGATTGCTTCTCGTGGCAGTTCTTTTTTTCAGGATCAAGACGATATGATTTTTTTGCCGCTGGCCATTGGTCAAGAGCAGATTTTAGGTATTCATTATTTGCAAGGAATTTATATCAAGGTTGATGATGCGGCCAATGTCGATCAGACAATTAATGATGTTACTTCAGTTTTAAAACAACAGCACCGTATTCAAAAGGACACGGATATTGATTTTGCGGTCCGCAATCAGGCTGATGCGGTTAAAATCTTATCGACCATCACGAATGCTTTAAGTTTATTCTTAATTGCCATGGCCGCGATTTCCCTCGTCGTCGGTGGGATTGGGATTTTAAATATTATGATGGTGACGGTTGGTGAAAGGACGCGAGAAATTGGTTTACGCAAGGCCGTGGGCGCAACTAGCGCGGTGATTCGCAATCAGTTTTTACTCGAAGCGAGTTTCTTGACGGGCTTGGGCGGTTTAGCCGGAATTGTTATCGGAGTCATCATTTCTTTTCTAGTTTCTCTCCTCATGAAAAACTTGGGTTATGACTGGGCCTTTGTTATTTCTTGGGTGTCGATTGTTTTGTCGGTTGGAGTTTCCGTTTTAACCGGTATTCTATTCGGTTTACTCCCGGCTTTTAAAGCCGCTAAGCTTAATCCAATTGAAGCCTTAAGATACGAATAATTATGTTTACCGCTTTTAAACAAGCGAATAAAGTGTTGCTTGCTAATCCGACCCGGACGGTTTTGACGACTTTAGGAATTATGATTGGCATTGCGACCGTTATTTTGGTTCTCGCGGCCGGCGCCGGTTTCCGCGCTTTAATTGATGCGCAAGTGGCGACTCTCGGCACAAACACTTTGTTTGTCGCGACCAAGATCCCGTCCGCTAATAAAAGCTTAGCCGCCTCGCGCGGCAGCGAAGTTTCGAGTAGCGTTATTATTACGACTTTAACGCAAAGAGATTTGGAAGATATTAAAAAATTGCCGAATGTCGTGAATGATTACGGTATGGTTGTCGGTCAGGCCACGGCTAATTATCGTAACACCCAGAAGAATATTATTTATCTCGGCGTTTCTGCCGCGCGGTTTGAAATTGATAAGAGCACACTTAAATCCGGTCGTTTTTTTACCGCGGCTGAAGATAGTGGCGGGGCGCAAGTGGTTATTTTAGGTAGTAATTTGGCGACTAAACTTTTTAATGCCGATGATCCGAACGGCAAATTACTTCATATTGGCACTTTAAATTATTTAGTGATTGGCGTTTATAATTCGACCAGTGGTTTCGGCGCTGGTTACGATGACATGGCGTTTATCCCTTTAAACACCGCTCAGAAAAAAATGCTCGGCATTAATTATATCATTCGCGGCGTGATTCAGATTCAGGATTTAAATTTAAGCGATTATACCTCTAATGAAATTGCCACAACCTTGCGCCATAATCATGATATTTCGGACCCGAATAAAGACGACTTTATTGTTACGACCCAGGCGCAAGTTCTAGATATTTTTAATACGATTTTTAACGGTATCACGATTTTACTCATTGCCATTGCCGCCATTTCACTCGTCGTGGGTGGCGTTGGTATTATGAATATCATGTATGTGGTCGTCACCGAGCGAACAGCGGAAATCGGTTTAAAAAAAGCGCTGGGCGCGTCTAATCAAGATATTCTAGCCGAGTTTTTAACCGAGTCCGTGATGGTGACAATCTTGGGCGGCGCTTTCGGTATTTTGTTTGGGGCGGCGCTTAGTTGGCTCGTCGCTTTTATCGCTAATCAGAATGGCTTGGCTTGGGTTTTCACAGTGCCGTTTTATGCCATTGCCGTCGGTTTCGGTGTTTCGGCCGTGATTGGTATTAGTTTTGGTGTTTTGCCAGCCAAAAGTGCGGCGAAATTAGATCCCATCGAAGCGTTAAGACACGAATAAATATTTATTTTAAATAATATGGCTAACAATCGTCAAGAGTTATTGCAATTATTGATTACCAGATTAAGCCAAGCGATTAAAGATATGCATGCCGGACAAAAATTCCCGTTTGGCGAGCAGGAAATCAGTCGCCAACAGGTGATGATTTTATTTTGTTTATCCGAAAAGTCTGAGGGTTTAGCTGTGAAAGATCTCGCTAAGTCATTACAAGTCACGCCTGGCGCCGTAACCCAATTCGTTGATACTTTGGTGAGTAAAAAATTAGTGGAGCGCACGGAAGGTAAAAAAGATCGACGTTTAATCGATATTAAACTTTCAGCCACGGCTCAAAAGCAGTTCTATCATTTTAAAAAAAATTATCTTCTCACCGCTAGCCGCGCTTTTCAAGATTTTAGCGAAATGGAGCTCAAGCAGTTCATTGCCCTAATTGCCAAGATTAAACCCGTTAATGGTTGACATTTCCGGCTCATGGCCTAAAATATGGTATTATATTAATAGCTATGTGGACCAGGGAAAAAACGGAAAAACTCCTTAGAATACTTATTTTGGCCGGGCTCTTGGCCCTTGTCGTTCTTATTTTTTCCCAATGCATTGAATTTACGGCCGTTGACCTTGGTCGTCACTTAGCAAACGGGCAGTTCGTTTGGCAGCATCCCTCGCTTTTATTCCATAATTTTTATTCTTACACCGAACCTAATTTTCCTTTTGTTAATCATCACTGGCTAGCCGGTGTTATTTTTTATGCGGTTTATTTGATTGGTGGTTTTAAGTTTCTCTCCCTGTTTAATATTTTGCTTATTCTCGCGGCTTGGCTTTTGGCTTTTAATTTCACAAAGCAAAAAGCCGGTTTTTATTTAGCCGCCCTCTTAGCTTTACCAACTATTTTTTTGCTAAGCGAGCGCGTCGAAGTGCGGCCGGAAATTTTTTCCTATCTTTTTATTATTCTGACCTGGATAACGATTGAGCGCACCGCGACCGATAAAAATTACAAGCGTTTATTAAAATTAATTCCGCTTTTTATCGTTTGGGTTAATATTCATATTTATTTTTTTGTTGGCTTGGCTCTCTTAGGATTTAAGGCGGCGGCCGAATTTTGCCCAGTCTTTTTTCGGAACCTCGAAGACTGGCAGACTAATTTACGCGATGCCTGGGAAGCGGCCAAGGATTGGATTAAGCCATTTTTATATATTGTTCTAGCCTGTCTTATTAATCCAAACACGATTAAGGGATTGCTATATCCTTTCAATATCTTCGCTAATTATGGTTACGAGATCGCCGAGAATAAATCGGTTTTTTATCTGGGGCACCTAATGATAAATTATAATTACTCTTTATTTAAAGGGCTTTTGTTTCTACTAATTTTAAGTTGGGCCGCTTATTTCTTCTTTGCAAAAAAATTGCGCCTGTTTGATTTATTTTTAACCGTCTTTTTTTCACTGTTAGCCTTGTTTGCCTCCCGTAATCTCGCGCTATTTAGTCTAGCAGCTTGGATTTTAATTAGCTCTAATTTGATTTGGCCGCTTGATTTTTTAAAAAATAAATTCTGGACTTTCGCACCGGACTTAAAAGAAAAAATTCGTCTCGCTCTCGCCGGCACTTTATTACTAATCATTCTCCTCGGTCTTATTAGTCTAATGAGCGATGCCCAGTATAATC
>CAIQRY010000052.1 GCA_903874345.1 uncultured bacterium | reverse complement strand
TATCAAGCTAAGCGCTAAAAGATTTAGCTCCCACAATTTTTTCAAAAGCTTCCTTTTCTAAAGTTTCCGTCTCCAATAAAGCGACTACAACTTTATCAATAGAATCTTTCTGCTTAGTAATTATATCGTTAGCAATCTTAGCGCCTTGGCTAATAAATCCGCTGACTTCTTCGTCAATTTTCTCAGCAATTTTTTCGCTATAGTCTCTTTGCTCATGAATCTCACGGCCCAAGAAAATCATTTCTTCTTTGGCACCGTAAGTACGCGGACCAAGATGATCGCTCATGCCATAGTCGGTGACTAGACTTCTAGCTAATTCAGTCGCTCGGCGTAAATCCGAAGTTGCTCCGGTTGTTTCCTCCCCAAAAACGTCTTTTTCTACTAAATGCCCGGCTAACAAAACGGCGATTTCCTGAATGAATTCAGTCTTAGAATGCATATGCCGATCTTCTAAAGGAGTTTTTAGGGTATAGCCGCCGGCTGATCCGCGAGCGATAATAGAAACTTTCTGGACAGGGTCAACGAGATGCAAAAAATGAGCGACAACAGCGTGGCCCGCTTCATGATAAGCGGTAACTTTTTTCTCATGATCATTAATAACTCGGCTTTTTCTTTCCGGACCAATCATTACTTTTTCAATCGCTTCAAATAAATTTAAATTACTGATTTCTTTTTTATCTTCACGCGCCGCTAAAATAGCTGCTTCATTTAAAATATTAGCGAGATCGGCTCCGGAAAATCCGGCTGTTCTCTCGGCCACTCTTTTAAGGTCAACTTCTTTAGCTAGTGGTTTCTTACGAGCATGAACATCTAAAATCGCTTGCCTATCTTTTAAGTCCGGCAAATCAATCATTACTCGTCTATCAAAACGTCCCGGTCTTAAAAGGGCCGGATCTAAAACGTCCGGGCGATTAGTCGCGGCGATAACAATAACATTCTGGGTTGGTTCAAAACCGTCCATCTCAACTAAAATCTGATTCAAAGTTTGTTCTCTTTCGTCATGCGATCCGCCTAAACCGGAACCGCGTTTTCGTCCAACCGCATCAATTTCATCAATAAATATAATACACGGCGAATTCTTTTTCGCTTTCGCAAATAAAGAACGGACGCGTGAAGCACCAACGCCGACAAACATTTCTACAAACTCCGAACCGGACATGTGATAGAAAGGAACTTTTGCTTCACCGGCCACCGAACGAGCCAGTAATGTTTTTCCGGTTCCGGGAGCGCCTAATAACAAAACACCACGGGGAATTTTTGCGCCGAGTTCATAAAACTTTTTCGGAAATCTTAAAAAATCAACAACCTCTTTTAATTCTTCTTTGGCTTCTTTAGCGCCGGCGACGTCGTTAAAAGTAACGCGATTCTTTTCGTCGGGCGCAAAATCTTTAGCTGTTGACTGTCCGAAGCTCATCGCTTTTGAATTCGCGCCGGAAACGCCGCGCATCATAAAGAAAATAAATATACCGACAATAACAAGCGGGATTAAGAAAGGCAAAATATTAGCAACGGCAAAATCCCAGCCTGATTCATCTTTAACGGAAATTTTTATGTTAGCCGTCTTGCTCGGATCAACCTTAAAATTATTAAGTAAGGTTGATAAAGAATCATTAGCTTCTTTTCTAATAGTTTCTTTTTTATTATCTTTCAAAGTAACTTCTAGAGAATTGCCATTAATTAAAATAGAGCTAACTTGATCGCCGTTTATCTGCTGAATTAAAGTTTCTATTCCGGCTTGGCTAACTACATCCTTATTAGAAAATGAGCTTATAATAGCCGCAATAGCCAGAAAAG
>CAIQRY010000051.1 GCA_903874345.1 uncultured bacterium | reverse complement strand
ATTCGGAACATTAAAACCAAAAATAAGTTCGCCTAATTTGACTAGGTAAACAACAATCATGGCCAAGGCGAAATTGAGCAAGAGTCCAATCCAAAAGCCGCTAATCATATAATACCAGCGTGAGAAAATATTATCACGGCGATGAATTAAATAAGAAGAGACTATGGAACTTAAAAAGAAAAAACCAAGAATAAGGGCGGTAATTGTCTCGCCCGCGGCGGTCGTAATTCCTAAAAAATATATTAAAAACACCCAGAGGAGCGCATGGCCGCCCAAAAGGACAATAATGGAAATAGCAAAGAATAATAATTGCATCATAAATTATCTATAAATTACGGACCAAATTTTGATAAAATTCCAAATTATGTAAACTGGCTAATTTTTGACCGAGAGCTTCGTTTAATTTAAATAGATGATGTAAATAAGCGCGCGAACTTAAGCGTAACGCCGGAATCTTACTCTTAATATTTAGGGCTGTAAAGTCGCGAGCGAACTTGGCATTATTAATATTAATCGCGCTCGGTTTAGTTTTCGAAGTGGCGATAAATAATTTGCCGTGCCGACCCTCACGCGTCGGAATAACACAATCAAACATATCCCAACCCATTTTTGCGCAGCGAACAATGTCTTCCGGCGTGCCGACGCCGAGCGCAAAGCGTAGGGCATTCTTCGGGATAAAGCTTGCCGTCTGGCGCAAAACCTCTTCTAGAAAATGCCCCTCTTTATCAACCGGCATGGCGCCGAAACCATAACCATCAAAACCGATTTTTACCAGTTCCTGGGTACAATATTCACGCAAATCAATTTCCGCTCCACCTTGAATCACGGCAAATAAAAGTGGACGCTTTGTGCCGACCAGTCGTCGTTTTTTTATCTGTCTGTCATATTCCCTTTTACAGCGCTGCGCCCAATTAATAGTACGCGCGACGGCTTTCTCTAGGTCTAACCTGGAAAAATCATTCGGCGGGCAGTCATCAAGACAAACCATAAGATCGGTTCCGAGCGCAAACTGAATTTGAATCGATTTTTCCGGACTTAGTTCATGACGCGAACCGTCTAAGGGAGATCTAAAAATAACTTGATCATCGGTAATTTTTCCGGCCCCCGGATTTTTATGAATTAAAGAAAAAACCTGAAAACCGCCTGAGTCGGAAAGCAATGGCCCGGACCAATTCATAAATTTATGCAGGCCGCCTGCTTTTTTAATTACTTCCAAACCAGGTTGTAAATATAGATGAAAAGTATTAACAACCAAAGCTTTAGTCCCAGTCGCCGCCACCTCTTGATTATCCATTAATTTTATAAAACCGCGCGTCGCGTCTGGCATGAAGAAGGGGGTCTTTAAAAGACCGTGGGCGGTTTGCAGAGCGCCCCCGCGTCGACCTTTATTTATTTTGTTTAGTTTAAACATAAGTTGAGACCCCGCATCAAGTGCGGGGTGACAGATTATAGTGCGAGGTAAGGTTATTGAACAATCCCGGAATTATTTAAGCCGGCAATATCATCATCTTCTAGCTTCGTAGTTTTCGGATCAACCTTTTTGATAATCATGGCTTTTGTTTCCGTGTCCTGCGCACTTACAATTGAGCCGGGCGATAAGACCAAAATTTTATTTTTATCCGCCGCCGCCGGGGTTAAACTGATATTGAAATAGGCGCCCACGGAATAAACGGAAACTGGCAAGCGGCCGATATACCAAGTAACCTGGCGACTCGCGGCATCATAAGTGACGCTACCGACATTAGTCGAAGCATTATTATTATAAGCGACATAAGGTGGTAAGGTCATGGTCACGCTCGTGCCAGCAAGTTCATGTAAATTATTTTTCACAGTCCAGAAAACGCGGACACTCGTCGTTTGACCGACCTGGGGCGGCAAAGGACCGGAACCAACCGGCGTATTATTTTCATCAAAATAACGAATCTGTTCATTAAGTGACAAGTCGCTATTAATCAAGCTATTAATTGTATTACTCTTATTATTCGAGCCGGAGACGCTTTGATTATTAACGCTATACTGGGCGTAAGAAATAATATTTAAACTCTTGCCTAAATCGCTCGCCTTAAAGTCTTTCAAATTAATCGTGAAATTAATTTGACCGCTTTGACCCGGCGAAATCTGCGACAAAGCCGGGACGTCCTGCTTAGTCCAAAGTAGGGTTTGATTATTAGTTAGACCGCCGCTATCCGTCTTAACACTTCCCCAGTCCAAGAAGGCACCGCTTAGCGAAGCCATGATCACCACATCTTTATAAATATTACTACCTTTATTATCATAGCTCAGGCTATAATTCAAGGTTTGACCGAAATTTAAAGCGGAATTATCAGGCGAACCATTTAAAGCTAAGGTTAAATTCAAATCGCTATTAACGACTTCGGGCGTCAAAGTTTTTTTCCAAAAAATATAAGACTGACCATTGGGCAATTGTTTAAATAAGCGAACAGTCACCGTCGAGCTCGCGGTTTTTTGATTAATCTGATAGAGCAAAGGAATGGTTTGGACACTCATCCCGGGCGTGAGCCCGGTAATCAGCCAATTCTGGCCGCCGACTTTAGCCACACTGATATTAGTGCTTGTGGGGGCGGTTGGCATCGTGCTAGTCGCGAGCAGCGTGCCGAGAAACGGCGTCGTCGTGGCGATCGGGGTCGAAGGACTAGCCGCTGTCGTTGAGGCGACTCCGGCTGTGGCTTCGGCCGGCAAATCAAAACCTAAATTAAAGTCCCCGACAAAATTCGGCTGTACATCGGAAAACATCAAAGTCAGGTTATTGCTTTGGCCCAAGAAAGCGGTATCATTCGCTTGCAAATTAACAGTGAACCCCGGACCGCTAACTAAAGTCGAGGCTGAATCTTCTTTGGTAAACTGCGTTGAGAAAGCACCGGGCAGATAACTTAGACGAGCGAGCACAACATTCGCGGAATCAGGTAGCGCAATAAGTTGACCGTTAATAGTTAAATTTCCGTTTTCTCCCGGCGCCAAATCCGGCAAACTCCAATTATAATTACCGGCGGCTGGCGCGACGGACGCATCGCTAAAAATAAAACCGGCCGGATACTGTATTTCTAAAACCAAATGCGACATAAGGAACTTGGTCGGATTGTGATAAGTGATCTGGTAAGCGACGGGCTGCGAAACAATCACGCTATCAGGCGCCGTGATTTTTAATTCTAAAGCGCTAATATCGTTACTCGCGCCAAAAAAATAATTATAAGCACCATAGCCAATAGCCGCTAAAATCGCCAGCCAAACTAATTTTCGTAGCAAACGGCTCCAAAAATGACGACGACGCACGGCCATTTTTTTAACATCAATCAGACGACCGTTAGGGTCGCGATAAATCTCTGATAAATGGGAATCTATTTCCTGCTCCCTAATTTCCCGTGCGACCACACGTTCAAAACCATCGACTTCTTTATCAGTCGGTACGGGCCGTTCAATAAAAGAAGAAAGTCCGGATTGGGGTTGGTGTTCCACGGAGAGGCGTCGTGCTTTTTTTTCTTTTTTTGTTTCCGACATATTTTTACCAGCCGACCGCAGTCAGCTTATTAACTTTTATTTTTGAACCAAAATAGACCAATATTTGTCGCCCGAGAGAGCTTCCTTAATCTGCCAGCCCTGCGTGCCGCTTAAATCATCGGGGTAGCGCCAAAAAATTTCACCGCTCGGCAAATTAAGGGTCGCCGAAAAATCGCCATTCTTGGTTCCGGGCTGTTTCTGGAGCATCAAAGAATAAGGATATAGGGTTTTAGTATCCGGGTTAAGCAAGGCATTGATTTTTTCTAGCCACCCGGTTTTGGTCACCGGTTTTGTCCAGAAATTAAAAGGCAAACGATAACTAATAGTGACAACGCCCGTCTCGCCCGGATCAACCATGAGCCAATTGGCAAAAACAGTTTTATTCGCTTCGGTATAAATCTTCGTGCCGGTCGTGGGATCAACTAGCGCCCGGTCTTCATTCGCTAAAAACGCATCATGTTCCCAACGCGGGTCCGGCTTTTGCATCAAATATTTCGCATCCGGTATGCGCCAGCCCGTGGCTGATAATAATTCGCTGCCCTCGGGCACATAAACCCGAAGCCAATCAACATTACGCACGCCGGTCATGGGCTCATTCTTTATCCCCGTGTGTGCTCGACTAATTTTAACCGTATTAATAATTGAACCATCGGCTGCTACCTGGGAAGTCAAATCAATTTTTTCTTCCATTTTCGCGTCGGATTTTTGACCGGCAATATTTGTATCCACGACCAAGAGATAGTCATGATCTGTATTATGAAGTTCCCCGGCCCAATTGCGAGCCTCCACCTCCGTTTCCAGAGCCGGATCATTAAAATAAAACAAAACTTGCTTGCTCGCTAAATTATTTTGAAACAACGCTAAAATCTTAATTAAATTTTCTTGATTTAATTTCTGCGGCAAAACTTCTAAAATTTTAGCCATTAAATCACCAATGATTTTTTTTGGCTTATTATCGACATTCACATCCAAACCTTGCTGGAGCGGCAATTTCGAAACTATTGGCTTCGTTGTGGTCGGCACATTGCTAACCACGCCTGGATTAGTCTTGACTAAATTTTTCGCTTCGACAATCGTTTCGACCGTGCTCCAAAAATTATTAGCATCAACCGTTAAATTATATTCGGGTAAAGAAATCGGCCCAGTAATTTCCAGTAAATCCTCAACGACCGAGGGCGTCACACTAATAACGCCGTCAACACTCGGGCCGCTACTCTTGGCATAAAACCACATTAAATTCTTAGCCGTAGTCGGCCAATCCGGCCACCAATTCGCGTCCCAGAAATGCCATAAGGGATTAACTAGCCATAAAGGCTGCGGCGCGGTGACCAAAACTTTAAGACCGGCCTCCGTATCATAAGAGCCGCCGCCGGGCACTTCTAAATTTCGAATTTTCCCTTGGCTCAAGTCAAGCAAAGCATAGCTCCCCAAGAAACCGCCGGAAGCGCGTAATTCCGTATTATTTTGAAAAACCAGAAGATAGCGTTTATCGCGACTGAGGCCCAAAACTTCCTTCAACTTATCCGCCGCGGACACAAAATTATCCAAATTATCAGCCAAGAGACCGGCCTGCTTATTTAAAGAATCAAATTTAGCGCGGTAAACATCTGGTAAATTATTCGGGTTAATCTGCGCCAAGGTAATTTTTAAATCTTTAGCGTCGCTACTCGCGGCCTGGCCGTAGCTAATAAAATTACTCAAGGTCAAGGTAAAATTATTTTTATCACCATTGAACAAACTATTAGTCGCTAAAACCAAATTTTGACCCAAAGACGCGGCTTGCGCGCCGGCGGTTAAAAATCTCTTACTCTCGGCAGCCATTTTTAATTTCGGATCGTTCGATAACGCGGCGAGCGACAAAACCGTATCATTAATACTACTTAAATCTTCTTGCGCCGCCAAGAAACTCTCGCCCGCTTTTTCAAACTGCGAACTGGCACTGGTAAATTTTAATGCGGAAATATCGCTCGTGGCCGCCATTAAATCGTTTAGCGCCAGCTGCGAATGACCTAAAATCTTATTCTCCAAACCTTTAAAATTTAGGAGAGAGGCGGAGGATAATAATTTTAACGGGATAATAATGATTAGAAGAATAACGACAAAAGATAAAAGCGAACGATACCAGACCACTTTCTCTTCGGCGCGATTTGCTCTCTTCTCGGCGGCAAGTTGTCGTTGCTTCTTAATTTTCACCGGCGCGCTTAAAATACGTGCTTCGCGCGCGATAAACTTGGCCCAGGGAGAGTTTTTTTTAAATTTAAAAGAAAACCAAGCCGAAGTCGCCTTCTCTGGATGGAGCGAAGACAAAAAATCAAGATGTAATTTATGCTTGGCGCTTTTTAACTCCTGACGCATTTCCTTGGCCAGGCCCTTTTTAGCAACCCGAACCGCGGTGGCAGTCTCCTTCTTAAGCTTAGTCGTTTCTTTTTTTATTTTTATTGCTTCGGCCTGCGCTTCTTCTTTCAACTTAGCGACCGGACGCAAATCAATCACAAAACTCGAGCGTCGGGCTCGTTCCATTTCCCAAATATCCTGTTCGGTCATTTTTTTATCCGGCATTTTTGCTGATAAATGAAATTAATTTTTTAAAACTTCTTCATAAACCGCTAAGGTTTCCCGGGCGCATTGCCACCAATTATATTTTTTAACTAATTCTTGGCCGCGCGTGATTAGACCAGCTCGTACGCTATCATCCTCTAAAATCAATTTTATTTTTTCTTTCATATTCTCCTCGTCTTCCGGATTAAAATACAAAGCGGCGTTACCAAGAATCTCCGGCAAACTCGAACGATTCGAACTTAAAACCGGGCAATTTTTAGCCATCGCTTCTAAAGGCGGCAAGCCAAAACCTTCGTACAGCGAAGGAAAAACATAGGCGCGAGCGGCTTGATACAAAATTTCGAGCTGCGCGTCCGGCACATAGCCGGCAAAGATAACCGGGCTATTTTTATTCTCCGCCTGCCATAAATTTAAGGAACGGGCGATATTTTTTACACGGGTATAAAAATAATCATCTTTACCGACTAAGACTAAACGCAAATCCGGTCGCGTACCATGTAAATCACTAAACACTTTAAGTAAGCGCTCCAAATTTTTATGAGGATAGGCGTTACCAACATAGAGTAAAAAATCTTTGGCAATATGGTACTCTTCCAGGGTTTCCTGACGATCTAATTTGGCGACAAACAAGGAATCACGCCCTTTTGCTAAATTTGCCACGCCTTCGTAGGTCACCGCAATCTTAGTAGCGGCAATTTTAAACTGTTCAACTAAATCTTTTTTGGTAAACTCGGAAACAGTAATAATTTTTTTGGCCCGGTGGACAGCCACCGAAATTACCAAGCGATAGGCTAAATTTTTTAAACTATAAAGCCAGGGGCGAAGAGTCGTCGCGCGGGTCGTGGGAAAATGCGTCAGAATCAAATCATGAATCGTCACTACAAAAGGGACCGGAGTCAAAATCGGGACATTGAAATGCGGAAAATGCATTAAATCAATCTTCTCGCGCCAGATATAAAACGGCATCATTATTTGCTCGCGCCAAGAATACCAGGGCACGGGGAGCAAAACTTTTCGGACGCCCGGCCAATCTTCATTAAATTCATTGAAATTTTCCGGACTCAAAAAAACAACATAATTAAAAGCAACGCCTTCACCACTGGGCGATTCGGCGCTAGCAATTTTTATCAGATTGTCGACCACTTCTTGCGTATAACGCCCCAAACCTTTGCCTAAGGGGCCATAGAAGCGGGCATCGATTCCGATCGTCATCAGATTGTAGGTAAATTAGGGGGCGGCGGCGCGTCCGCATTATCAAGTTTATACTCACCCGCCGGCTGATTATAAAATCGTCCCTCGAGATTAAACATATCATCAACGGTTTCCTTTTTTTCAGGCGCTAAAGGTAGAGCCGAAGGGGCGTCAGCTTTACGACCCGGCGCTCTCTGAACCATGGCGGCCTTAACATTCGCTTCGACCGGAAAATGCCAGAGTGTGGCTAATTCCTCGATATTAAACAAACCAACTTTACGACCGCCCGTATCGCTGCGATTAACATAGTTACGGAAAATCCGTCGCTTCTTTTCAAGCGTGCGCGGTTTCTTCATAAAATACTGGGCTCGCGTCGCGGTCACATCCAAATCCGGTTTAAAACTATTTAAATCCAAAGCTGCGAATTGTTTAATATAGCCGACAAAACCATTAAACACTTTGCGATTATTCATGACTTCTTTTTTGGCGATATAGACAACACGAATTTTAGCTTCAAAGCCTAATTTACTGGCCTTAAGCTGCAAACCCTCAATCTGATTTTTTTCTTTAGGCGACAAATCCATCATCGTTTTCGGCTTCTCTTCCTTTTTCTTAGTCGGATCAATATCCTGCCAAATCGGATAGACGACTTCGCTTGCTTCGCCTAAAGCCTCTAAGCCCCAGGCAAACAAACCGGTCTTGGCTTTGGCTTTACGACCTAAGATTTTATTAGCTTCTTTTTCTGCCTCCTTAACCCAATCAAAACCCATAGGGACAACGATAAGTTGAATCCAAAACTGTTCACCCGGACCCAGGGAGCCGCATAAATCCATGAGTGAGGCCATTGGGTCCTTAAACTGCGTTTCGCTTGGTCCCATTTGATGTTCGAATTCTAAATACGACTTAATCGGAAAAAATTTAGAAGATACCTGAATAAACTCTGAACCATAAATCTCATATTCTTCATCCGGCCATTTCTGAGGGACATTTTGGGTATAATCATCGACTTCGGAAATTTCCGCGTCCGGATACTGCGAATAAACCGAGGTTTCAATTAGATTACGGAATTCGGCCGGGAGCCAAATCAAAAACTGTGTATAGCCTTCGATACTAACAATTTCATAACTGAAATTTTTCTGATATTGTCCCTCTATCCATTTCTCAAAAAAATTTTGCGTGCCGTGGGCGCCACCTAAATAAGTAAACATATTTTCAACCGCCTTCGGCGACTGCTCGTTACCACGCGGGATATCAATCGCCAAGAGAATGCTCTTGTGGTTTTTGCTCCATTTTTTGCGACGAGAAAAAAGCCAAAGATCGCGAATTCCAACCAGGAAAGCGAGCGCAATAATAATCCAACCACCGTTACCCAAAAATGACCAAAACATTTGGTCGGGTGGCAGGCTTAAAAAATGGTCAATCCCGCTAGTATTAATGACTAAATCCATAAATATTTTAGCGAATGATGATATGGATATTTTACCATGTTTTACTAAAAAAATAAAATCCGACTCAGCCGAGTCGGATTCTATTTATTTTATTTATGATTAGTGATTATTTGTCCCATTCTTTAAGGCCATAAGTACCCCGGCCAACCAGGATATAACGGTCATCCAAAATGAGTTCGTTATGGACGGTTGCGGCATTAGCCACCTTCTTATCGAATTTCATTTCATTGATTTTTTTAGCGATATCAGTAAAGTGGAGCGGCTTGCCTTCGTGCTTCAAAATTAAGTAGATTTTATCATTCACGGTCTTCGGCTTAACTTCTTCCCAGTCCGCTAAACCCCATTCACCATATTTATTCTGTTCCAGATTCTTAACCGCCTGCATGAGGGAATATAAAATCTTATTATTATTGATAAGTTCAGCCTTATCCGGAAAAAGTTGGCTCTTAAAAATTGGGGTAATATCCGCCGAATCTTTAAAAGTTAATTTAACAGCATGTTTATTATAAGCGTCTAGTTTCTTGAGTAAGTCTAAAAGTTCTTCGGTCGTAAAAGTCTTCTTTAAGGTCTCAACTTTCTTGAGTAAATCATCGGCTAATTCTTTTAAGTGATCAACCGGCTCGTTCTTCATCTTGAAGGACGGGTTGAATTGATCCCCTTCTTCGACTAATTCCAAATCATCACCCATTAATTTAGAGATCAGGAAGTTAAAATGGTTACGATAAGTTTGGCGATTTTTTTCATAATTCGGATCGGCGACATTAGCTTCGTTATTGATTTCAAGCGCCATAACCGTCAAAATATCCAATAAATAATCGCGACGAATTAAACCGCCGTGTTCAGATAATAAATTCTGAACCGTACTTTTCAAGGTCGCAATATAGCTTTCTAAATTTTCTAATTTCTTAATTTTTTTGATGCTCGCCGCTTCAATTTGGCGCACCCGTTCTCTAGTGAGCTTATGGAGCTTGCCGATTTTTTCCAGGGTTTCACCCTTGTCTCCTTTTAAGCCAAAACGACGGGATAAAATGTCTTTTTCCCGGTCTAATAATTCGGCAAAGAGTTGGTCGACGATATTAATCGCGTCCAAGCGGGCTAACTCTTCGGACTTTTCATCTTGAATCATTTTCTCTAATAAGTTTTCCATATAAAAAAATAAAGCTAATAACTCTTTAATTACCTACAAACTTATCATATTATTTTACATTAGTCAATACTTTTTTAGGGTTTAGGATATAGGAGTACTGTTTTAAGAGAAATTGTTCTAATATAAGAGAAAAAATGAGCATAGACAAAGCTCGAAAAACAATCTCTAGTTTATTGACAAAATTTTGATTTTTCCAATACTTTACAAAAATAAAGTGCTGGTTCCGAAATGACCAAGCACGAATTAGACGGCTTTTTTGGCCACGACTCCGCAAATCGCGCCATAAGCCGGCGCCGGAAGTGGTCGCGGTTCGGTCATGATAAATTATAGCGGTTGGAACTAGGCGGGAGACTTGGCCGGCGAGAGACAAACGATAAGCTAAATCGCAATCCTCCTTGTACATAAAAAACCGTTCGTCAAAATAGGGCGCTACCCCCAAGGCACTCAAACGGAAAAGGCCAGCTGCTCCCGATGGTCCGAGAATCGGCGCCTGGTCTAATTGACTATGGTCAGCTTCTCCCTGCCCTAAATCTTTAAAACGCAAACCGGATTTTAAAATTAGGCCGCAAGAATCAATAATTTTAGTTTTTTGTCGCGCCGCAAAATCCCAACGTAAAATTTTCGGACTAACCGAGACCAGAGCCGAATTTTGATCTAAGGCGCGAACTAATTCAGAAATAGCCGCGGGCTCAAGAAGCGTATCCGGATTAATGATTAAAAAATATTCAGCCCCGACGACTTGTGCCTGCGCCATTAATATATTATAAGCGCGAGCAAAACCTAAATTAAGGCCGCGTGTCGCGTACTTAATTAAATTAGCGTTCTTTAGAGCTAATTCTTGATTAAAAGACTCAACCGCTAAACGGTTAGCGTTGTTTTCTGACTCACTATTATCCCAAGCTAAAACCTTATAATCAACGGACGACAAAAATTCTAAAGCTTTGAACAGGCTCGGTAAAAAATCCGCTAGATATTTAGCGCTCGTTTCATTATACGTGATAAAACCGACAGCTAGTTTCATAAAATAAGCAAAAAAGGATTGACAAATAATCAAGATGGATTTATATTTTCTCTGTTAGACTAAAATCGTTCATTCTTAAAACCCTTAAACCCAAATAAACCAGACCATGACTAAATCGCAGACGAAAGAAGAGACCATGCGACCCGGGCCGCGATCGAAAACAATTGTTCTTAGGGATAAGACTAATAATCACATCCGAGAACAAAGAGTTAACGACAAGAAAGAGGAACAACTGATTAGTGAAATCAAGGAAAAATTGACGAAGATTGCCGCCCAATCCCCAAATGAGGCCTTCTTCCGCAAACAGGCAAGATTATCTCTGCCGGAATTGATTTTCATTAAATTGAATCCGAGGGCCGGGTCGCCTTCCGGTGGCTTGGGCTTTAAAGTCAAAGTCAATCTACCAGAAATCGGACGGGAAAATGAATTTAAAATCACGAAAAAATTCCCGCCAGACACCTGAATAAGAGGAAAGGTCACGCTACAATTAGCCGTGACCTTCTTTTTTTTTAAATGACCATCTTATCGGCCAATTTTTCCTTAGCTAAATTTTGAACTCGGAGCAGGCTATCAAAGGTACCGGCATCTTCCCACTCGCCATTAATAAGCGCGACTTCCAATTCCCCCTTCTCTAAATACCAATTATTAATATCAGCAATTTCGAGTTCGCCCCGCACGCTCGGTTTTAAGCCTTTAGCAATTTCCACTACACGCGAGTCGTAAACGTATAAACCGGTCACGGCATAATCGCTTAAAAATTCTTTCGGTTTCTCCACTATTTTTTCCGCCTTCATTTGATTATTAAATTTTACAACGCCGAAGCGTTCTGGGTCAGATACTTTTTTAGCAAACACTTTCGCGCCGCTCTTAAAGCCTTTGATTTCATCAGCTAAATCATCTTCAAAAATATTATCGCCTAAAATCATAGCGACGTGATCAGAATCAATAAATTTCTCGGCGATAATAAAGGCTTGTGACAGACCCTCTGGCTTATCCTGAATTTCATAAGTAAACTTCACGCCGAATTCCTTGCCCGAACCGAGCAAATTAAGATAATCGCCAGCTCTCTCCGGCGCAACAATAATCAAAATCTCCTTAATACCCGCTTTAATCAGGGTATTTAAGGGATAATAAATCATCGGCCGGTTATAAACCGGGAGTAGTTGTTTCGAAGTGATTTTGGTTAAGGGGCGGAGCCGAGTACCAGAACCGCCAGATAAAATAATACCACGCATAAATTAGACTTTTAAACTTAAATCTTTATTTTTAATTTTCTAAATATTCTTTTAAGGCGAGCTTCCAGGGTCGAAGTTTCCGCACCTTGGTATTTTTCAAAACGGAAAACTTTGGACGCCTGGCGGCACGGGCTAAATTCTCACTACGGACGGCCCGCATGACGACCTTCATCTTTTTTAAACGAAATAATTCTTGAACACCATCATGCCAGGTACAAGCGCCTTCATTTACTAAATGATAAGTACCAAAGGGCACTTCCAGTTCCCAGAGCCGTTTCGAAGCTTCGGCCAAGTCCGGCGTATAAGTAAAGCAGCTTAATTCTTCGTTGACAACGATTAATTCTTTTTTATTCTGCGCCAAATCAAGCATGATGTCAAAAAAGCTGGGTTTCGCCTGCGGACTCGTGCCTCGGGGACCGAACAGTTTCGAGGTTCGAATTAAATAACCAGATAAGCCTTCTTCAAAACGACGTAAAACTTCCCGTTCCCCTAAAAACTTGCTCTCGCCGTATTTATTAATCGGATTCGGAGTATCATCTTCTAAAAACTCCATTTTCTCCGGAGTGCCATTAAAAACGTAGTCGGAAGAATAATGAATCAAGACCGCGCCCAGCGCGAGACAAAGGTCGGCGAGCTTAGCGGGCAAATCACGGTTCAATTTCAAAGCCATTTCATATTCTGTCTTATCCTCGCATTTATCAACATTATTATAGGCCGCGGCGTTAATTACGAGTTCCGGAGAAAGTTCCTTAATCTTAGCCGCCAGTAATTTAAAATCCAAGACGTCCAAATCGTCTCTGTCCCAAGCAACCACATTATATTCGGCGGCCAAGAGCTTCGCGAGCTGCGTTCCGAGGTTGCCTTGCGCGCCAAGAATGAGAATAGTCATACGCCTATAAGTATAATGGGAAAAGAGAAAATTGACAATCATCGGTTAAATTGATAATAACAAATATTCATAACTATAATAATTCTAGGTAATTCATTCAAGTTCTTAAACAAAAATTCAGAATCATGGGTAAAATCCCTGACGATATCCCTTTATAAACTCAAACAGACAGATGAAATCCCGCAACCAAACGCGGGATTTTTTATTTGACAAAACATTAAAAACCTTTAATATAAAGATTAAGGGTAAGCTGGCAAGACTTATAAAAAAACGCCCTGGGGAGCTTTATCCCCTGGCCTGAAACGGCGGTCAGTTGCTGGCCGTTGGGTAATGTAATCATGTTTATTGGCTTTTTTCGGCCGACATTATCACGTAAATTAACGGTGTTGTTCTGAACGACTTTAAAAGCGGGCGGTTCAATAGGCACGTTAATAAAGGAAAGTCTAGCTTTGAGCCGGCGTAGTTCGGCTCAAGCTACCCCTATTTCGAACCTTAAAAACAAAAAGAATGGAAGCACAATTCAGTCCTGGACCACGTAAATTACTTCAGGGAATGCTCGGCCAGAAGACCAAGGCGGAACTAATAATCAAAGCTTTAAATCAATGCGCCGACTATAAGCTGAAGACCATTCCTAAAAAAAACGGCAGTCTGAGGAAACTATATGTACCTCCGACCGATCTGAAAAAATTGCAAAGATTGCTTTTAAGAAATTTTTTCTATCTCTTTAAAAGCAAAATCTCCTTAACGATGCACGGCTTCTTGCCCGGGCGATCGATCGTCAGTAACGCTAATAGCCATAAAGACAAAAGCTGGAAACATGTCACTCGTTTGGATTTAAAAGATGCTTTCCCTTCGGTCAAGGCGGAAAATATCCGCAGCATTTTCCAAGAATATCTTTTTCAGGAAATTGCCGACTATGCCGACCAATACCGAGAGCGGAAGCTTAAACCCAGGAAATGGTTTAAAAAAATATACCATTTACATCCCATCTTTCCGTCCCGGCGCGTCCGTTGGTTTCGACGCTTGATTATCAATAATCTCGACTCCGACTTTCCGTGGGACATTACAGCACGCTTTATTGAACATTTGGTAACCCTAACAACTTATCAAGGGGCTCTGCCTCAAGGAGCGCCAACTTCACCGTTCTTGTTGAATCTGGTACTTTCTCATCTCAAAATTCCGGAAAATATTTCCCGACAGTTGAATGAAGAGGCTTATGATCATGCCTTATCAATCTACGCTGACGACATCGTCATTTCCACTAAAAAGGAAATTACTCGGGACATGCTAGGAAAACTAATTTCGACTATTGAGGCTAGCGGTACATTTACCGTTAATCGTGAAAAAACCATTCAATCTAAACGTCGACAAATCGATCCGCTGATAACCGGACTGAGAGTAGCTAAAAGATTCAATTCGCGCGGTGGCCGGATAAACAACAAAGTAATTGTTCCTAAGAAAAAAATCTTAGCGATCCGTTCCCTAATTCATCAAGCGACAATTGATCCTAGCGCGGACAAGGATAATAGGGTAGCAGGATATATTGCTTTTTTAAAAGGAGTTTACCCTAAACCCGAAGGATATCCCAAGGGACGAATCATTGGAGATATTCCACCGGCTGTTTTAAAACCGTATCTAAAATATCTTAAATCCTTAGACAGCAGACCGACATCATAATAAACCCCGTACCAAAAGTACGGGTTTTTTATTACTTGCTTATTTTTAAAAACCGTGTTAAATTATTTTATTCTTTAACAACTAACCAGATTCATTAATAACCCAAATGAGATGCCGTATGGAAAAAGAAAACAACTGGTTTTTAGATTCGATCAAATCGTTTCTAGCCAAACAGGGCTTAAAGCCAACTGATTATTGTCTTTGCCCGATGAGCGAAGATGAAGTACACATTCGTCCCTTGCAAGTTTTGGGGGCCGTAGTAATCCACAATATCCGCGAAATTGGTGTAAAAAAAGGTTTCGCTATTACAATTATTAAGCCGGACACCAGATCTGACGAAATCAGGGAAATAGTCTTTTTAGCCGCCGGTACTGACCCGGAAAAGTTAAAAGCAAATTTCCCGGAAAATTTCCAGGAAAGCGACGGTGAGTTTCAACAAAAATACGAATAGCCATGTACAGCTTCATCAGACTCGTCCATTTATTCCGCGGCCGAAATAGCCGGAAATGGATCCGTTACGTCTCCAATAATCAAGACGATGTCGTAACATTTGCAACCGTTGATTATGATTTATCCGGTCAGGACCTAAAAAGTTTACGCCAAATCAGTGAGCAGCAAGGAATGAATCTCGAGGTGATTAAAGAAACACCGAGAACTACCAAGCTCATTTTCCGTCGCGAAGGGAGCGACCTGGAAAAGTTAAACTTACTTTATCAGGAAGCCGAGGGACCGCTTAAGGAAGCCCTCCCTGCCTTATTGGAAGCCGCGATTTCCGAGGCTGACCTTATTATCATGAACCAAATTCCGGGCACTTTCTTCCCGGGGTTATTGCCACATAACGCGACGCAACTTGCATGGGCATTAAACAATGATAATTCCCTGATTTTCATCGCCGTCGTTCCGGAAAAACAACCGAATTTAAAAGTCGGGGACATCTACAAAATCATCTGGTACCCGGAGGCTCAAGTCTATTCGCCGGCTTATACCAGTCAAACCTTGATTCTCAAAGAACTGGCCTGGCCTATTCGTTTCTTGCGCGATCCCCGAACAACAACCGAAACAATAATAAAAATGGGCTTCTCCTACGAAGAAGACGCGACGGATACCTTTTCGGCACGAAATCCTTATCACTTAAAAACGCTACGTCATTACTTCCCGGCTGTTTTCCCTAAGCATCACGAAAACAAATATTGTTTTCTCGAACTCGAGCCTGGTGAAACTTTCCAATTTCCGGAGCAGCACTATTCCAACGAACCCTACTACGAAGAAATCTACGTCAAAACCGAAAACGAAGACGCCCGTGTTTACCGCACAACCGACGAAAGAAGAAGCAACCAGGTCATTCCCGTAAAGAAGTACACGGAAATAATTTTCCTGGAGCCGGAAGAGGAACCGAAATAATCAACTGTTTATTAAAATCAAAAGACCTCCGCCTAAGAGGTCTTTTTTATTTTAATAAAACCCCGTGTCAAGCACGGGGTGACGAAATTTTTATTTATTTTCCCACTCTTGACCTTGGCGCACTAATAATTCCGACGCCCGCTCTGGTTCGGCCATGAGTTCTTTAACTATTTTTTCCATTCGTGCCCCTTGCGAACCTTTAATTAATAAGACGTCGCCGGCCTTAATCCGATCCTGAAGAAATAATCCAGCCTCTTCCGGGCGATCAAAATGAAACAAATAATTGTCATCCAGACCCGCCTCTTTGGCGCCATGAATAAAACCGCGCGCCCGTTCGCCGACAGCGACTAAATAATTCAAGCCTTGTTTGGCCACAGCTGCACCCACGGCGCGGTGTCCTTCTTCGGTATAAGAACCAATCTCTAACATATCGCCTAAGACCGCATATTTTTTTGAAGCCTCGTCAATCTTCATCTGGCTTAAAATTTCAATGGCGGCCAGAGCCGCTTCCGGCGAAGAATTATAAGTATCATCGATTAAAAAAGTATGTTTCACGCCAGGTAAAAGATGCATGCGACCAGGCGGCAAAACAAAATCATGCAAGGCTTGCGCAATCTCGACCAAATTCATCTCAAAATATAAACCAAGCGCCGCGCCAGCAAGCGCCGCATAAAGCGCGGTCGCACTCATGACATTAGGCATTAGAACTGGCACAATGGCGCCATTATAATTCAATTTAAAATTAATACCGGACAGTTCATAATTGCTTTTGGTAAGATTATAAACGATATCCTGCGCCTGCAAATTAGCCCCGGGCTTCAAGCCATAAGTCATTATCCGCGTCCGGCTAACGTCGGCCATCTCGCGCGTGAGTTCGTTATCATAATTTAAAATCGCCAAGCCTTTAGTCGGATTAACAATCTTTTCAATTAAAACCTGCTTTTCTTTTTTAATATTATTTATCGAGCCAAAATATTCTAAATGCGCATAACTAACGCCCGTGACTAAGCCGACAGAGACCGGTGCAATCGCCGTTAAATAATCCATATCGCCCGGACGATCAACGCCCATTTCTAAAATTAAAATTTTCGGATAATTCTTATCCTTAAAAAGCAAAAGTCGCCAAGCGGCCGTAAAAACTTTAAGCCAAGCGAATAAATCACGGCCGGCCGACTCAATTCCAATAATCGTGAGTGGCAGTCCAATTTCATTATTATAATTTTTCAAACTCATGCGGACCGAAAAGTGATTATGCAAAACCGTAAAAACCGCTTCTTTGGCGCTTGTCTTGCCAATTGAACCGGTAATCCCGACAACCACCGGCTTATATTTTTTCAAAATCAGCCGGGCTAAAATCTTCAATTTTAAACGCAAAATCTTCTTCATAAATCTCTTTATTTCGGACGCGTCGATGGAATCTGATAATATTTTAACATAAACTCGGCGATATCGTGCCAAAGTGGGATGGCTGTTGATTCCGCAAATTTTGCATCCCGCGGGTTATCAATCTTAGTTAACATCACAAAAGCGGGGTGGTCAATGGGCATGACGCCAATAAAACTATGAATATAATTAGTCGCACTATAAAGGCCGTGTTCGGCGACCTGGGCGGTTCCGGTCTTGCCACCAATGAAATAGCCAGGGATACGTGCTCCTTTGGCATGACCGCTTTCCACGACATTAACCAACATCGCGCTAACTGTATTAGCGGTCGACTCTTTAACAACGCGACGAATCTGCTTCGGTTCGATATTCTCTCTTATGCCACCCGGACGCAAAATTGCTTTGACGGCGTAAGGAGTCATTAATATTCCATGATTAGCAATGGCCTGATAAGGCATAATCATCTGCAGCGGCGTAACGGCAATCCCTTGCCCGAAGGAAGCGGTGGCTGCTTCGATTTCTTTTACTTTATCGGTCAGCAAGCTGCCAATATTGCCCGGGCTTTCGGAACCAAGTTCAATTCCGGTTTTTTCACCAAAGCCATAGCCTTTTACGTAATCGGAAAAAACTTTCGGACCGATTTGGCGTTCGGCAAAAATAGCACCGGTGTTAAGGGAATATTCCAAAACCGTATTCATATCAACCACGCCATGCCCGCCCTTAGTTTCAAAGTCGGAATTTTTAATTGGTTTGGGCCAACCCGGAATCATAATTTCGCCCGCGTCATGATAAGTCGTGGCCGGCGTGACTTTCCCTTGATCAATGGCCGCGGACATAGTAATCGTTTTATATACTGAGCCAGGTTCATATTGATCAAAAATAGCCGGATTATTAAAAACACGAATATCTTTCACATCCGCATAATTATTCGGGTTAAAATCAGGTACCGAACACATAGCAATAATCGCTCCGGTCGCCGGGTTCATAACAATAACGGAGCCGCCATCCGCGCCGTGTTTTTTTACCGCTTCCTGTAATTTCGTACAGGCGACATATTCGACATTACGATCAATTGTTAAAATCAAATCGCTGCCATCTTCGGGCTTCAGATATTTACGGTCATTCACAATAATCGTCCGACCCTGAGCGCTTTTGGCGGAATTAACTGAGCCGGCGCGGCCGGACAACTCATCGTTAAAAAATTCCTCCAAACCATATTTGCCAACCCCCGAACTGGCGGCGTCCGGATAGCTCACAAAACCCAAAAGATGGGAACCGATTTCATTATCCGGATAATAACGGTAATCACTAAAATTATAACCCAAACCCGGAATTACGAGCGGCGTCGATGTATCATTTTTATAAACCACTCTTTCATTTAACACCATGAGCTCATCAGCCGTCACTGGTTTTAAAACAGGCGCGGTCGTCGTGGTAATCGGTACAATAGGACTAGTTGAAGTCGCATTCGCTAAAGCCGTAGCGAGAGTGGCATAAAATTTAAGTAAAGTATCGTCGTCAATTCGCTTATCCAAAGGCTGATATAAACTATTAGGCTTAGTAAAGCGTTTTAAATAAGCGGCGATAAGCTGATCGTGCGTCGAAGAGGTAAGGGTGGTAGAGGCACTGGAAGAAGCGGTTAAAGTCGGCAGATCAAAAAATTTAAAAAATTCCTCCGCCAGAAGCGTGGAATTAGTTATGTCTTTAGGGACAGCAAAGATAGTCGCCATCTCCTTATTAGTCGCCAAGGGGTAAAGTTTCTCTTGACCATTCACTTCTTCGGTTACATATATCTTACCGCGCGTGGGTAAGAGGGCCCGATTAACATCCTGCTGACTGGCCGCCATCGCCGTATACAAATCACACTCTTGAATCTGAACATTAAATAATTTATATAAGAGAGCGCCGGCTAATAAAAAAATAAACGCCACGACTAAACGCCAGCGATTATTATTAATCTTAAAACTACTCGGCCGAGAATTGTTTTTAGGGTCGCGCCACATAAAAAGACAAGTGAACCAGACAAAGAATAAAATTTACCGGCGGGCGAGGGCGGTCTGATTCGAAGTTAAATATTCAATATCACCAACCGCGACCATGTTTAGTTTTTGAACTCGATCATTAAGCGAATAATAGGATTCCAGGGCGCCCAGTTTTTCTTCGGTATCGACCCGCTGGTTAGACAAAGCGGCCGCTTTGGTCTGCATTTCTTTCAAAGCAAAGCCCTTAACGGTCAAATCGTTAATATTAAACAAATAAAAAGCGCCTAAAAGAATAATTAGGGAAAAGATGGCGCCATTAAGGTACTTAAGATTCAGGCGAAGGCCCGAAACAGGAGCGCAGTTCAGTTGCGCGTAGGAACATTTAATCGCTTTGGTCATAAGACGAAACGAAATAAGTTATGCTAATTTGAGAATTATCAAAGTTTAATGGCGGCGCGGAGCTTAGCACTCCGGGCCCGGGGATTAACTTGCGTTTCAGCCTCCGTCGGGATAAGCGGTTTTTTGGTTAGAATAATTAATTGTTCTTCAAGGGCGGCGGTACGAAAGAAGTTTTTAACGATTCGGTCTTCGCCGCTATGGAAAGAAACGACGACGAGACGACCCTGGGGCTTAAGGAGTTCGAGCGCGGCCGGTAAAACTGTCGTTAAATTGTCTAATTCCCCGTTAGTCGCCATTCTTAGAGCTTGGAAAATACGAGTCGCCGGATGAATCTTGGTGTAAAAGCGGGGCGGAACAACGGCTTCAATTATGGTCACTAAATCAGTCGTGGTCTTAAGTCTTTTGGTGCGGCGGTAATTAACGATAGCTTTAGCGATTCGATAGGCTTCCTTTTCCTCACCATATTCTCGAAAAATCTTGGTTAAGTCCGGTAAAGAATAGTGATTAACAATTTCTTCGGTTGATTTGGCACTCAAAGGTCCAAAGGCCATATCGAGTGGTCGCTCGCCCTGGAAGGAAAAACCACGTTCCGGGTCGCTGAGTTGCGCCGAGGACAGGCCGAGATCCATGACAATACCATCGAATTTCTGCTCGGCTGGAAGGTTCTCACTGACAATGGTGCTTAAATTTTTAAAATTATCTTGAACTAAAATGACATTATCTAAATTATTGGCTTTTAGTTTTTGGGTCGCATTCTTAATCGCGGTGGCATCCAAATCAATCGCCAAGACCCGACCCGTAGAGCCCACTGCTTTCGCGAGCGCGATGGTATAACCAGCGCCGCCCAAAGTACAATCGAGGAAAAAAGAGCCAGGGCGGGGGTGTAAATATTTTCCGACTTCCGGTAGCATGACCGGGACGTGGGCGTAAGACATATTGTTAAATAAAAACACGGATTAAAATCCGAGTTTAAATTCCTAAGTCGCCCAACTCTTCGGCGATACTATTACTATTTTTTTCCGCTTCTCCCTTATATTGTTTCCAGGACGCTTCGTCCCAAATTTCTAAATGATTATATAAACCGGCGACAATCACATTCTTTTTCAAACCGGAAAAAGCGCGGAGATACTCCGGTAAAGTCACACGACCCTGATTATCAAATTCTAAATCCATAGCGCCGGCGAGCATGTGGCGACTAAAGGCGCGAGCCTTGGCCTGGCTAATTGGCAAGGCCGCGAACTTAGAAGCAATCTTTTCAAACTGCTCTTTCGAATACAAAAATAAGCAGTTGTCCAAACCCTTGGTCGCAACCGCTCCCTTTTTTAAGATGGCGCGGAATTTAGCCGGAATGGCTAAACGTCCTTTGTCATCTAAACTGTGTTTGTATTCACCAATAAACATATATGAACTTAAAAATTCACCTCTATTCACCACAATTCACCTTACAAGTTTAATTATACACCACGAACACCCGATGGTCAACACTTACCTTTTACCTAAAATAAGGTAAAAATTAACAAAAAAAGCTACTTATTAACAAGTAGCTTTTTATTCGGAAAAAAATTGTCAAAATCGTCAAAAAGTTTTCAACAACTAATGCACAGGGGCTTCAACCAGCAATTAATGATCAAAACGTTGAAATTTTCGGTTTACCAATATTAGGCTCCCGCTCATAATCGGGTTCAACAATAGCAAAAGTCGAAGTTTTTTTTGTTTTTTTTGGACTTGGGAATTCGGCTTCCACCGAAATTTGTAAGGCGTAAGCCAAAGCATTAGCCGTAATTACGCCGATGCGGAGCGCCGTAAAACTACCGCCGCGGTTGGCGACAATGATTTTCTTTATAGCGCTTAATTTTATTCTTTTACTCTTAAGAAGACTGGCTATGGCTGGTAATAATTTTTCCGCTTGCTGTTGCGGCGCCTTAAATTTCTTTAGAGCCAGGGTTTTAGTACCGGCGAAGAGACCGATAATAATTTCTTCGTAAGAAGCGGTATTGATATAGAGGGTCATATAGAGGAAAAAATATTTTTAATATCTTTTAAATTATTGACTTTGACTAAGGCCGCTCGGAGCTGACTCGCGCCCGAAAGGCCTTGGACATACCAAACAAGATGTTTACGCAGTTCAATAATTCCCGTCTTCCCTTTTAATTTCTGTGTTAACGCGGCGTGGCGGAGCGCGATGGCATAAATCTGTTTTGGTTTTAAATTAATAAGACGATTGGCTTTGATTTCTTTAAACAGCCAGGGGCGGCCTAAGACGCCACGTGCCAGTCCTAAACCATCGGCTTTTGTCTCGCTTAAAGCTTTTTTGGCTTCTACTAAATTATTTATTCCGCCGTTAGCTAGAATCACGCCCGAGAAATACTGACGCGCCTCTTTAACTAGGGCCCAATCAGGCGCCCCAGCAAAACCTTGTTTTAAAGTCCGGGCATGAATCATCAGCGCCGCGATTGGCAAACCAGCGATATTCTTAATAAATTTTAAAGCTCCCACTTCCCCAGCCGCCGCCCGGATCTTAATGGAAACCGGTAAATTCGTATTAGCGAGCACGGCTTCAATCACAGCGCGGGATTGCTTTAAATTTTTCATCAGGCCGGAACCGGCACCCTGCTTAATTATTTTCGGCACGGGACAACCAAAATTAATATCAATTCCGTCGGGTTTAAGCTTCTTAGTTATAATTTGCGTCGCCATAGCGAAATGTTCCGGATTAGAGCCGAATAACTGGACCACATAATACTTCTCTTTTAGGCGACTAGATTTCAAAAGTTCCAGGGTCGCGTTCTTTTTCGTCTTCTGATTGTAGTATAAAGCCGTAGCCGAGGCCATTTCGCTATATAAAACATCCGCCCCGAACGAGCGGCAAATTTGACGGAAAGCGGAATCCGTAAAGCCGGCGAGTGGCGCGAGAGCTAAAATCGGCTGGCGTCGCGCCTTAAGTTTTAACCAAAAATTTTTTGTCATGAATTAGGTTTAAAGTTTCGAGATTCTAACGCCGCCAGAAACATCTTCAATAATATAACCGCGTTTCTTTATTTCTTGGCGCAGACGATCGGCTTCCTCCCAATCCTTAGCGCCTCGCGCTTCCTGACGGGAAATAACTAAAGTCTGAATCGCCGCCGGCAGATCCTGCAAGTTCAAATCTTTAGGTAATAATTTATCAGCCTGCGCTAGACTCAAACCGAAGACCTGATCGAAGTCTAAAATCGTCGCCCGTTTATCCGCGTCTTTCAAATCTGATTTTAAGACCGCGGCGACAATAGACAAAGCTTTTGGCAAATTCAAATCATTATTAATCACTTCTAAAAAATCTTTTTTATATTCGGCATTAACCTTCCCCTTGGCCTGGCCTAAGGCTAGAACCTGACCGTATAAGCTATCAAGGCCGGCTGCGGCTTGTTTCATGGCGGCGCCACTATATTCCATCGGCTTGCGATAATTAACCTGTAAAGCCGCAAAACGATAAGCAAGCGGATTAATGCCTATTTTAACGAAAGAATTTTCTAGCGTTAAAAAATTACCTTCGCTCTTCGACATCTTTTTGCCGCCGATAATATTTAAGAAAGCGCCGTGTAACCAATAGTTAAAAAACTTATGTCCGGTCGCGGCTTCGCTCTGGGCAATTTCATTCGTATGATGGACATTAATATGATCAATGCCACCACAATGGATATCCTGTTCGTCTCCCAAATATTTCAAGCTCATGGCCGAACATTCGATATGCCAGCCTGGGAAACCGACGCCCCAGGGCGACTCCCATTCCATTTGTCTTTTTGTTCCTGCGACGCCAAGAGACGGCGAGAATTTCCAGAGGGCAAAATCAGTCGGATTTTTCTTTTCCGGATTTTTCTCCACACGGGCACCTTCTTTTAACTCGGCGAGTGGCAGATGGCTCAACTTATTATAATCCTTAACCAAAGACGTATCGAAATAAACACCGTCCTTAGTCTGGTAAGTATAACCCTTCTCGGCCAGAGTCTTAATCAGCGCAATCTGCTCCGGGATGTTGTCCGTGGCGCGACACCAAATCGTCGGCTCTTCAATATTTAACAATTTCAAATCCGCTTTAAATGCTTCAGTATAAAAAGCGGCGATATCCCAGGCGCTTTTCTTTTCCCGCTTCGCGCCCACCTCAAGCTTATCCTCGCCCATATCCCGGTCGCCGGTTAAATGACCGACATCGGTAATGTTCATGACATGCTTCACCTTATAGCTATTATACGTGAGCATTCGTTTTAAAAAGTCCTCGAACAAATAGGTCCGGAGATTGCCGACATGAGCAAAATTATAAACCGTCGGACCGCAAGTGTATAAACCCACCTGACCCGATTTAAGCGGCTTAAATTCTTCCTTTTTACGGGAGAGCGTATTATATAAAAATATAGGATTCATAGGCGTATTATTCTAATCTCAGTATAAAATAAAAGCCTGATTTTCACAACCAAGGTCTTGATTAAACTCATGACTTCCGTTATTGACAGATAAAAACAAAAATGATAGGATTTTTGATTAAAGATCTTTTAAAAATAAAATACATCCGAAAAAATTAAAGCAAACCATAAACCAATTAACCAAAACCGAAGTCATGAAAAAAATCCTTATTCTTATCCTCTTGATTCTGGCATCAATCGGGATAAACCGCAGTCTGGCTTTATCGCCGGCCGACACCATTAATTATCCCCAGGAATTCACCAAAGCCGAGATAGGTTCGTTCGAGCAAATACTGAATGATCTGAAAATAACCCAGGACGAAGGCTTATACAAAGTTTACTACCGCGAGCACCTTATTGATTGTTTAACTTACATCTCACCCCTTATCCCCCCAGAAGCCTGGCCAATAATTTATCTCTGGGGTTCTTGCACCTACCAGGTTAATAATCTCGGTAAACCGACTTTGCACCTGGTTGACAAGCATCTGGTTTTAAAACAAACCGTACGCGAAAAAAGCGGGCAATTAGTTGGTCATAAGATTTTTGCTAAATCAATTGTCACCCGAGAAACAAGCTATCAGTTTTCCTATCTGCAAACCGCTGGCTTACTCGCTCTGGCGCTATCGCTGGGTCTGGGCTTAGGCTTCCTTGTTTCGTGTTTATGTGCTTACTGGGAAACTTATTTCCTTAAATCATTAACCGGCGAGTTACTCTTATTTATCATCGCTTATCTCTTCATCGGCTTTAATGGCGCCATCGCCATTACAGTTGCGACGATTGGCGGTTTGGCTATCTGGTACTTAGTTATGATTATCAAGGGTGTCTGCCAGAGTCGAAAATTCGATAAGTACGCGGCGCGGAATATGGCCGGAACAAAAATAATTTTGAGCCTGATAATTTTACTCGCCATTCCCTGCTTACTAAGTGCTCAGGATCTTAAGAAAAATGCGACTGATAGCTTGAATCTGGTTAAAGTCAGAGGCCTATACTATCTTTACGCACCAAGTTCCGAATTAACAGTTAAGGATGGATACCTTTGCCGACCGATTATCGACCGCTTAACTTACATTTCGCCCCTGGTGCCTGAAGAGTACTGGATCAAAACCTATTTGAAAAAAAGAGTAAATCTCAAAGAGCAGCTTGAAAATAAAATGGAATGGCACGGATTACTGCCAATGTTTTATCGCCAAACACCCAATCATCAATCGGTTTTAGTCGGCCATAAAATATTATACCTTACGGCGAAAACTCCAGATGAGCGACTTGACCTAACGAAGACACTAGTTTTTTATGGAGGTAGTGCCATAGTAGGAGTACTGGTGTTGGCCTTGTGCTATCTGATTGTTTTTGGGACATTAAATATAAAACGACTATCAAAACTAACAAAAACCTTCATATCGACAATGGCCGTTCTCTCGTTCTCGGCTTATCCGGCAAATGGGATTATCGCCGTGCTCTGTTTTGGGGTTACTACTTTAGCCAGCGGGCTGGCCGTCATCTGGTTCATAAAATGGCTATCCAGCAAAGTGGCCGCTTAACATTTAAGTTCTTATTAAAAAAATAAAATCCGGAAGATTAATTCCGGATTTTTTATTTTTTGTTTGGGTTAACTTTTTAATAATTTAAACTAATTGTTTAATAAAGGCATTTAATTTATCCTCATAATCGCCTTTAACCGCCTCCTTAGTCGTCACAATTAATTTTGCCCGCGCCACGAGACAAGCTAATTCCTCGATCTGCCGCAAGGCGGTTTCGCCGCCGCTACCACCCTGGGTCGCGAAGAGCGCAATTTTAGAGAGTTTGCCTTTTTGTTCGGTTAAATAGGTGCGAATTGCACAGGACATGGCATGCGCCCAAACCGGCGTCCCAATAATAACTAAATCATAAGTGCTCGGATCTTTTTGCGGCGGCAAAATGGTCGCTAATTTCTTCTGCATCGCTTCCCGGCCACTTTTAAGATACCCTAAAGCACCCCCTCGCTTATCCTGATCGATTAATTCCTCCTGGTCCGCGCCCAGTTCTTTAGCTAAACGTTCGACAACTTTCTTAGTCGTTCCAGTCCGAGAATAAAAAACAATTAAAGTTTTCATAAATTTAAGCGGCCACTTGTAAACGAGAAGCAGCGTGTAATTTTTCTAAAACTAAATTCGTCTTAGCCTTTAAAGCCCAATTATCTTTAGCGAGCGCGGCCTGTTCTTCCAAGGAAGCAACTAATTTATTAAAAATTTTATTCTCGGCCGGAGTAATCGGTTCGCCTGTTTTGAGAGCCGTGAGTAATTCGCCGAGCTCTACCTGACTTAATGATAAATAAAAAGCCGGGATGCCTTGAGCGGCCTGGCGAATTAATTCGCCGTCTTTAATCGTTGCGCCGTATTTTATTTTCGCCCCGCCTTTTTTCCGAAAATTAGTCATTTTCACTTCTTTTTTCGCTCCGCCATCATCACCAATATTACCCAAGACATCGTCAAAACCGCAAACCACGTCGCCGGTTTTCTTATCAATCACGACCAAGTCCACGCCACTATTATAATCATCATAATTCGAGGCGCGAGCGACAATGAAATCGGCGCCTAAAAATTTATTAATCACTAAAGCCAGCGCCATTTCCGCTATTTCGGCCGGATTTTTTTCACGATCAAGTCGCCAGTTCTCCAGGCTCTTAGATCCTCGTAAAGTATCTTCTTGGACCTTAACTAATTCTTGATCGCTTTTAGCATCTTCCCCGGCTAAAATAATCTTTCCTTCGGGATTTAAAAAATTACCATAGCGCTCATTAACGTCCTGCGACATCTTAGCGAGCTCTGTTTTTAAAAATGGTAAAAACGACTCCCAATTAATCTTTTCGGTTTTTTTAAAACGATCCAAATCTATTTTTTGACCCGCCTCAAGACCGGGTAAATAATTAATCATATGTTTATTTAAATTTAATCGGAATACTAATTGAGGCATCGTGCTCAGGTAAACCCGAAGGATTATCTTTGGAAATGACGAGATAGCCATCCGTCGCGCTAGTCGAAGTAGCGGCAAAATTTAAAGTTGCGCCAAAAGGAACGAGTTTCTCCGTCATCCAATCTGCTTGGGCGGTCGCCGGCGCACTCGCGATTAAAGTATTACTAGCGTCAAATAATTTAACAGGTAGGGACGCTTCAAAAAAACCAATTGCCCGGGGCTTGGCCAGCAACAACAAGGGGCGAATGAATAACGGTGCCGGCTTGCGGCATAAAAATAGTAACCGGCGAGATCGTTGTAACCGGAGTCGCAATTGGGGTACTAGTTGTCGCTGTGACGACGGGGACGGTACTAGTACTAATTGGCGTTTGAACGACGGGAGTTTGATGAGCATTACCTACACCTAATAAACGTAAAACCACGGCCACGACTACAATTGCTCCTAAAATAATCCAAAAAAAATTTTCTTTTTTCATGGGAATTAAAATTAATTTATTTATCCAAATCTTCCAGATTTATATGTTTAGGATAGGCCTGTCTTAATTTAGTCCGACCATCCTTTTTGTTTGGAATAATCTGTTCTCGCAAGGAACGGCTCGCTCGCGCGTGTTCGCGGCTTATTTCCTTAATTCCCTTCACGATGGCTTGATTCGCGTCTTTCTCACTTAATTTAATCGTGATGGGTTTGACTAGCTTCATATCTTTAAAATTTAAATTCTCCTTCGGCAATGGACAGGGCAATTTTTCGACGATCAGATGGGAATTCATTCGCTCTCATTTTTTCAGGTAATTCTTCTTTATCTCCGGGTCGACCAATAGCCACCATGGCTTCGATATTATAATCGCCAGAAATATTTAAAGTGGTTCGCGCGGCTGCATAGTCAAAGCCAGCCATGGCATGTGCGACTAAACCACGACTCGAAGCTTCAAGCGCTAAATTCTCCCAAGCCGAACCGGTATCGAAACTAGCGTTAATATTTTCTTTACCATTATAAGCAAAGGTCTTTTTCGAAATAAATAAAATAAGGGCGGCCGCATTTTTTGCCCAGAGCTGATTAGGCTCCGCTAAAAGATTAAATAATTTCTCCCAGGATGGAGTATTAGGCAAAGAATAGATAAAACGCCACGGCTGTTCATTAAACGCCGAGGGCGCCCATTTAGCCGCCTCAAACAAGGCCATTAGTTCAGCCTGGCTAATTTCTTCCCTGCTTAAAGCACGCGGCGACCAACGCTTAAGAATTAGGGGGTTTATTTCCTGTTCGGGTTGACGATAATTTCTTATTTCTATTTTTTCTGACATATATTATATTTTATCATTTTTTCTAATAAAAAACACTTGGCAGCAAGTGTTTTTTGTGGTCGCTAGTGGACTCGAACCACTGGCCTCTGCGATGTGAACGCAGCGCTCTAACCAGCTGAGCTAAGCGACCGAATTATCAATATTTTACCTTCTCAACCAGAGATTAGTCAAATTTAGGGTTATAAAAAACCCGGTTTTGATTAACCGGGTTTGCCTTAGTAATGTTTTAAAATTATTCTTCCCGCCAGTGAAACCTCTTCTTGGCTTGATTAAGAAAGAAATGGTAATCACTAATTAGGGGGTGCTGTAAATTCGCCGGCAGAAGATCTTCCAACTGCAAATAATACCAGCCCATTTCTTTCTTCGAAGCGTTAAGCCGCGACCAAATCTTTTCTCCTTGTAAGCTATGATATTCGAGCAAGGAAGACAAGTAGTCAGTTTGGGCGATTACAAAAATAATTTTCGCCTCAATACTCATTTCCGGAAAACGTTTCAGAATATCCTCCTTGCGCAATCGCCAGTTAGCTTTTTTATTTCTTATGCCACGGGGCCGATTCTTTTCGCTTAGCTCCTGGACTAAACGAGCAATATTGGTGTCCGTGTCATTAACCAAATCGGCATAGGTGTAATTTGGCAAATCATTTAAAGCACTATGAAAAAATCCGGCCAGACAAACGTCTGGCGCTTGGTCATAAGAGCCTAAAAGCTGCCAAACAGAAAACATATGGGAAAAATAAGGCTTGCCCCAGCCCTGACGACTACTTTGTCCACTGTACAGAAAAAAGAGTTTTTCAAAAGCTTTTTTAACTGGCGCGATGGCCCTAAAATTACTAGACAAGCCTTCTAGTTTATCAAGGCTTGATTTTTCAACTAATTCTTTCATACTCTGGTTTTTATGGGGTTTATGAATTGTTTAGGAACTTTTTATTTATAGAACGGTGCCCGAGGGGGGATTTGAACCCCCATGGGATTGCTCCCGCAGCGTTCTGAACACTGTGTGTCTACCAATTTCACCACCCGGGCTTAGGTATTTTTTGACTATTACAGCTTGCCACAAAGTATAAAAAATGTAAATATAAAGTTATGTTAGATTTAAAGACGGAACAACAATATTTTGACCTCGGTTATAACTTTATCGGCGGGGTTGACGAAGCCGGCCGCGGTCCTTTAGCCGGACCAGTGGTGGCTGCTTGCGTCGTTGTCGGGCGGGATTTTAAAATTGATCACGGCGATTTGGAATTAGTTACGGATTCTAAAAAACTAACAGCCCAAAAACGAGAAAAATTATTTAAAATTATCAAAGAAAAAGTCTTAGCCGTGGAAATCGGCGTGGTCGAACATGAAACAATTGATAAAATAAATATTTTACAAGCCAGTTTCCTCGCCATGCGCCGAGCGATTAAACGTTTAAAGGTTCAACCGGATTACATCCTTCTCGATGGTGCCTTCAAAATCCCGAAATTAGATAAACCGCAGACAGCCATTGTCAAAGGCGACGGTAGTGTTTTCTGTATCGCGGCCGCGTCAATCATCGCCAAGGTTAGCCGGGATTGGCTCATGGGCGAACTTGATAAAAAATATCCGGAATACTTATTCGCTAAACATAAAGGCTACGGCACAAAACTTCATTTAGAAAAAATTAAGGAGCATGGTCCCTGCCCCATTCATCGCCGGAGTTTCAGTCCGATTAAAGAAATGGAAGCAAAAAAATAAAAAAGAGCCTAATTTCTAGGCTCTTTTTTCTTATGGAAAGGATTTGATTTATTTTAATTCCCCGACCGTAATCTGACGTAAATTAGCATTAGTAATGCCTAAGCCCAAACTACGCATCAGGCCATAAGCGTCGTCAGCCGTGCCTAAATAATATAACTTCAAATTAACCGGATTAACATAATAGGCTTTGCCCACGTCTTCCACTTTTAAGAGGATACGACCGGATAAACGCGCCGGCGCTTTATCATTCTTGAAGGTCGCGAAAGTCTTGTTGCTAACCCCCAAGCCTAGTTTCCGCATGACTTGATAAGCATCCGCAGCCGTGCCTAAGAAATATTTCTGACCGTTAACCGGATTAATATACCAACCTTGTCCTTGCGCCTCGATTTGTAAGAGGATGCGGCCGGACAAACGCTTCGTTAAAGTCTTATTAACTTTTTTGACTAATGATTTTTCGGCAGCGATATAATCCGCGCTGCTCAAACCGCCAGGCACTTCGATATTAACCTCATTTCCAGCGGCCGAGGCGACATTAATAACTGAGGGCAAACCAGGAATATTGAAGACGGCAAATCTAGTTAAATGGTTAACTTGAAAAGTAACTCTGCCTGTGGCCGGATCAAAAGTTGCGCCCGGTACTAAGACCCAAGCGCTCGCCGTCTCATTAAAATAATAAACGCCGAGACTAGATGTGCTCGTACCTAAATTAGGAACGGTTAGAGTAATGGATAAATTGGTCAAAAAATTATGAACAGTCGAGCCACCGCTAATTGCATTAATATTAAAAACCTGATTATTAACCATAAACGCGCCGGACGTATTCGAGGGTGTTAAATCACTGCTTAAGGACCCAATCGTCGCGGAGAACGCCGTCGGTGTACTCACCGCAAACTGAGGCACGGTCAATTCGACTTTAGCACCGCCAGACAAAGGCTGATTTAAGCTGCCGATTTGGCTGCCATCAACACTAAGCGGTACAGTCACATTTTCTGAACCAATCGAGCTAACGGTTGGGATGACGCCAACTGTTCCGCCGCCGCCACCGCCGCCACCGCCGCCACTGTTACTATTAATCACGCAGGAGCTGCCACTTTGGCTATAGCCAGAATTACAAGTAATCGTACAAGAGGGATAAGCCGCGACTGAACCGTTAGAGACAGTCAAAGGATTGCAGTTATGAGCCGAGCCAGAGAGCCCGCTTTCGAAACTTGGATTCAAATTCTGCCAAGCGCTTTCGCTAGCGGAAGCCACTGACCAAGCAACTAAAATCATTAACGTGGCGAGAGTAAGGCTAATTATTAATTTATTTTTTATATTCATAAAATTTACGGTGAAGTCTTAGATAGAGCCGGCTTAAGGCCGGCTCTATTTAAACATTAATTAGCTAATTACTCGTAGTTCACGCGATAACTCGTAGAATATGATCCGTTAGCAGTCGATGCCGGGATTTTAACTTGGACATGAATGTCAGTCTGAATACCGGGTGTTGACGGATCGACGTCGGTTGAAACTGTAATATTGCTCGGGTAAGTACTGGCCGCGGTAATAGTAACTGGAACAGCCGCGCTACCGGTACCGGAAGAAATCTGTTCGGAGTAATACTGCATATTATTCGCCGTGGCGAGTGTATTCGAACCGGAAACCCAATCATTAAATTTCAAGGCGACGTGATTTTGATTGGTTGGTAAAGTCATTCTAATTACCCATTCCCAACCATTAGCAAAGCTATTATCGGCCGTGCCCGTCATCTTAGTCATGGTCGTACTGACAATACCGAAGCTGCCTGTTCCGGCCGTCGCAGTCGTAAATTCCTGGTTAGCTTTAGTCGTATAAGCAGTTACGGTTGTCCCACCGGCATTCTTCGCACCAGAGACCCAAAGATAATATTGAGTATTGTTCGCGAGACTTGCACTCGGAGTCAAAGTCACAACATAAGAAGTCGGATTATAACTGATGGTCGCACTAACCGCCGTATCATCACTATATTTTCTGAGTTGAATCGTTCCGCCGTTCAAAGTTGCCGCGTCCATAGCCGCCGAGAAAGTAATGGTCGGAGTAATGGTAATGGCCGTACCGGTTGCATTATCGGTCGGAGTTTGCGCGGTAACGGTCGGAGCGGCGCCGGCCGCGACGGTCGTAAATTCTTGAGATGCCTTGGTTGTGTAATCCGTAACTGTTGTCCCGCCGGCGTTCTTCGCACCAGAGACCCAAAGGTAATACTGAGTATTGTTGGCGAGACTCGCACTCGGAGTTAAAGTCACGACATAAGAAGTCGGATTATAACTAATCGTGGCACTAACCGCTGTATCGTCACTATATTTTCTGAGTTGAATCGTTCCGCCGTTTAAAGTCGCGGCATCCATGGCTCCCGAGAAAGTAATGGTCGGAGTAATAGTAATTGCTGTACCGGTCGCATTATCAGTCGGGGTTTGTGCAGTAACGGTCGGAGCGGCGCCAGAAGTAAAGGTTACTTGCGTCGTCGCCGGAGTCAAAGTACCACTGGTCACATTGACGTTGACAACACCCGCTAAAGCATTAGTTAAGGTGGTTGTTTTTACCCCACTTGCGAGTGTTAATAGAGAAGAAGCTAAACTGCCACCATTATCTGTAGAAAGAGAAGTAATCGAAGAACTATTATTAGTTACGACGTTATCATATTGATCCTTGCCCGTGACCGTAATCGTACTACTCCCACCGACTGTCAAAGAAGCAGGGCTAGCAGAAAGAGCTAATTTATTTATCGCCGCCGGCACGACTACCACCGAGGTTGTCGCCGAAGCATCATTATAATTAGTCGTATCTACCGGAGTGAATGCCGTAGAGAGAACATGCGAACCGGCCGTGGTCAAGACTGTTCCGGTCGCCGGGCTATAAACGAGAGCGCCGGGCAAAGAGCCGCTAACACCAGCCACCGTCGCATCAAATTCAGTACCGCTTAAAGCTGTCCCAGCCACAATATCACTTGGGCTAGACCAAGTAATCGTCGGCGTCGCCTTTAAAATATTATTACTACCATGAGTATTAGGGGCACCCACTAAAGAAAGCGTATAGTTTGAAGCGTCTGCCCCATTCAAACTGGCGCTGGTAATATTAACCGTTTTACCGAAGGCGGCAGCCGCGCTATTAAAATCAAGAACGATACTTGTTAAACCGACTGCATCCGGGCTAACAACGCCGACTAAAGACAAGGAGTTACTATTTATTGTAGCCGTAGTTGTCTCATCATAATATTTATCAAAAGATGAGAAAGTGCCGTCGAGAGTCAACTCTTTGGCAGTAATGTTGGCCGTAGTAGTCGGTGCACCGGATAAAGACAAAGAATAATTCCCGGCTTTAGTACCAGTCAAACCAACACTAGCGATACTAACTGTCTTACCGTTAGCGACAAGCTTATCGGAAAATACTAAGGACAGATTAAATAAAGAAATATCATCGGCACCAACTTTGCCTGGCAAAGTCAAAGAATTGACTAAAATCGTAGCGGCATTAGAGTTATCGTAAACTTTATTATTAGCTGTGAAGCTGCCGCCAATAGTTATTTCTTTGGCCGTAATTGCGCCAGTTAAGGTTGGCTGAGTTAAGGAATAATTTCCCGAATCGACATCTGAGAGTGTCATTGGCGCAGTCGCGACGGAAATACTCGGAGCGACGTTTGCGCTGGAAAAAGTTCCAGATGAAGCATTATCTAAATCAACTTCATCACCTTGAATAATGCCACTTAAAACTGCGCCGGTAATGGCCGCCGTGGTATTACCATCATAAGTTTTTGTGGTCACGGTCGCACCAGTAACTGTTACCGGTTTAGCCGTAATTGTTCCACCCATTCCATGGTTTAAGGTAACCGTATAATTTCCGGTCATATCGTCGTCAGAAGCATCTTTAATCGAAACTACGGCCACATTAAGCTGGATATCTGGGGCGACATTTTTAGTTAAAAATGTCTGTGAATATACACCCGCATCGCCCGAAGCTAAAGATCCTGACGAAACAGTCGGTATTTTATTGGAAGAGGTTGTCTGGTCATATACTTTAGTATCAGCCGTTCGATTAAGCGTAATTGCTCTTTTGGCGATGTTGGCGGTAGTCGTGGTCGCCCCCGCTAAAGAGAGCGCGTAGTTAGCCGCATCCGCACCGCCCAAAGAAGAACCCGCGGTAATACTGACGGTCTTGCCAACGCCATAATTCTTATCAGAAAAGGCTAGAGCCGGTGTCAGAGTAACCTCTTCCGCGCCGACTTTACCGACCAAACTTAGAGAGCTGCTGCTCGCCGTGGCCGCAGCACTACCATCATAAGTTTTATCATGAGCCGTAAAAGCACCAGCGATAGTTAAAGGCTTAGCCGTAATCACTCCACTACTTGAGGTAATTGCTCCACCGACTGGTAAAGAATAATTACCGGAGTCAGTATCATTTAAAACAATATAAACCGTAACTGTTTTTCCAGTGCCCACATATTTAGTATCAAAATCCATCGAGCCCCAAGTAAAACCGACCGAATCACCAGAAATAACACCACTTAAACCAATGTTATTACTATCTAGAGTAGCCGTAGTGCCGCCGTCATAAGCTTTAGACGCTGGAGTGAAGCTCCCGGTAATACCTAATTGGAGGGCGGTGATATTAGCGGTTGTCGTTGGCGCGCCTGTTAAATCAACTGTATAGTTGCCGCCGTCCGTACTACCTAAACTAGCACCTGTAATACTAACCGTCTTGCCATTCGCGACCGTCTTATTGCCGAAAGCTATGGTCGGTGAAATAGTGACTGAATCGCCGCCGACTAAACTAGTAAGAGTTAAACTATTAGTCGCAACAGTAGCCGTTGTTCCTCGGTCGTAAGTTTTATTATTAGCTGTGAAAGAGCCACCGAGCGTTGACTGAAGCGCAGTGATATTAGCGGTAGTGGCCGCCGTACCATCATAAGAATATTTCGCTTCGTCAGCCCCGCCTAAAGTTATACCTGTTGCATTAACCGCTTTGCCTGTAGCGACATTTTTATTATTAAAAGTAGCGGTTCCGCCGGAAAGACTAATTGTATCTCCTCCGACCGTGCCAACCGGAGTCCGACCAGTAATGGTCGCTGTTACACCACCGTCATAAGTCTTATTACTAACCGTCATAGTCGCGGTTAAAGTCTTTTGGCTCATGGTAAAAGAGTCACTCGTCGCGGTCGCAAGGCCGGCGGCGGAAACATTCAAGACATGGGCGCCCACGTTACTGAGAGTTAAATCATCAAAAGTTACTGTCCCATTGCCCGCACCTGTACCGATATCCTTGGTCAAAGTTCCGGACAGCGTCCCGCTACCCGAAGTCTTAGCAATCGTCACGGTCTTGCTAGCAGCCAAACTGCTAACTGAATTATTACCAAATTGATCCTGAGTCTTGGCTACGACGCTAGAAATAGTCGATCCATAAACAGTTGTGGTCGGTTGAGTGGTAAAAGCTAACTTAGTAACCGTCCCAGCGGTCGTCGATAGAGATCCAAAATTAGTCGAACCATCTAGACCTGTAATCGTCCCTGCCGTCATAGTGATATTTCCGGAGCCGGTAGCATTACCAGTCGGATGGACCTTTACTCCCTTAATCGACAAAATCTCTGGACCGCTAGAGGACTGGGTATTAACATAGAATGACAAAGTAGTAGCTCCTGGCGTAATCAAAGGTACGGCGATAGTCATGCCCGTGCCATTCGTCGTCGTAATCGTTACCGTATCGGTCGTAAAATTCCAGCCATCCGGCAAAGAAAAGGTATGGGTCCCGGCGGAAATTTCGCCGGCCGCCCCTTCCGTGATAACAATATCACCTAGGGCTGTGGCGGTATGCGAACCGCCGGCGTAAGAGGTCGTATCAATTGAAATATTCGTTCCGCCAGTCGCGGGGGTAACGCTTGAGTCGGCCGAAGCCTTAAATAATGGCGCTCCGACTAATACTAAGGAAAGTAATAATCCCAGCATCAAGCGGTTAAAAGTTTTATTAACTAAAAAGTTTTTCATACTTTTTTTATTTTTTTATTATTTTATATTTAAATTTATTATTGCCTTCAAATGTATCGCTTTAAAATAGAAACTATTTTCTTAAAAAATACGTATTACTATATAGAAACAATCCTTAATAATTAATCGCGGAAAAGTCAGAATAAACAAAAAAGCATCACAAAAATTTCCAACCACTTTTATGATGCTGTTTATTTTTTTACAATAGATAACGGATCACGACTAGAGGCTAGGGACCCGGCAAGTGGCTGGGGAGCATCACCGGTTTTTCCTCGCCTAGTGTGTCTTTATCTATTTTTTTATTAAGTAATAAAACTTTTCATTACTCTTGATTATTTTTTT
>CAIQRY010000050.1 GCA_903874345.1 uncultured bacterium | reverse complement strand
ATTTTATTATAATAATATACTAAAATATAAGGGCTTTTAAAACTCTTAATCAGTCCCTAAAAAGGACTCATTTTAAATCTATGAGCGAGACTAAAAACGTCTCTTGCGAGACCTATCATCGCCCTTCTTGGGACGAGTATTTTATGAAGATTGTGGAAATGGTGGGCAGCCGTGGTTCCTGTGATCGGGGACGCAGCGGCGCCGTGATTACTAAAGATCGCCGGATTGTTTCAACCGGCTATGTCGGTTCGCCTGTCGGCTTAGCGCATTGCGATGAAGTCGGTCATGAGATGCATACCGTTATTCATGAAAATGGCGAACAGTCTCGTCATTGTATTCGAACCACGCATGCCGAACAGAATGCTATTTGTCAGGCGGCTCGTGTCGGTGTCGCCCTGGAAGGCAGCACTCTTTACTGCAAGATGACTCCCTGCTACACCTGCGCCAAGATGGTTATTAACGCCGGCATCAATCGCGTGGTTTGTGCCGAAGATTATCATGCGGGCGAGCGGAGCAAAGAAATTTTCAAAGAAGCCGGCGTCGAATATGTTTTGCTCAGTGCTAACATGACTAAATACGCTGACCAATAATAAATTTTTATGGCAAATATTTTTGTTTACGATGAATTTAATCCCGAGGATACTGCGATGATGCAAGCGCTCTATTCGCGCAGCCCGAAGAGTGTGGTCGAACACGTTGAAAAAGTAAAACAGAGCGGCTCAGGTAAATTCATGGAAACTTTTTACGTCGGTTATGGCCATGCCTCGATTGCCGATTGCGGTTCGACCACTATTTTTATCGAAGGCATTAGCATCTTAGGCGACAAAGCGATTCAAGATTGGCAGCTCTATAGCGGCCAAGAAACTTCGACCCGTTATGTCGATATGACTAAACAGGCGATTATCGATCCCTTGAATACGGCCGAGTCAAAAAGTATTTTAGACAAGTGGATGAGTTTTTATATTAAGAACCAAGAAAGAATCCAACAGTATTTGATGACCAAATACCCCCGGAAAGAGGATGAGGAAGAAGGCATGTATTTAAAAGCGATTAAAGCGCGTGGTTTTGATACCATGCGCGGCTTCTTGCCGGCCGGCATAACAACGCAACTCAGTTGGCATACGAATTTGCGCCAAGCCTGGGATCATTTAGCTTTACTCCGTCATCATCCTTTAGCTGAAGTCCGAACCACGGCCGAAACCATTTTAACTAATTTACGCGCCAAGTATTCCCATAGCTTTTCTCATCCTTTAAACGAGGATCAAGAAAAATACCGCGAGGCTATGGTCAAAAAATATACTTATTTTGCGCCCGCCGCGAATGCTCCGGAATTTGCACTAACTTCGACGATTAAAGCCGCCGAACTAGCCCTTTATCAAGACGCCATTGATTCTCGGCCGCTTAAAATCGGTTTACCTAATTTCTTAGCCGACCTCGGCACTTGCCATTTTGATTTTTATTTAGACTACGGTTCTTTCCGCGATATTCAGCGCCATAGGAGCGGTATCTGCCGCATGCCCTTACTCACCACGGCTATCGGCTTTAATGCTTGGTATCTTAATGAGCTCCCCGCCGATATGCGCCAGGAAGCGGAAAAGTTAATTACGGAACAAATTGCGGCCATCGCTAAACTAGACACGTCTCCCGAAATCAAACAATATTATATTGCCTTAGGCTTTAACGTTTCCTGCCAGACAACTTATCCCTTGCCGGCCGCCGCTTATGTGATTGAACTACGCTCCGGTCGCCTTGTCCACCCAACTCTCCGCAAAGTCGCGCATCAGATGCACAAGGCCCTGATCGGTCAAGTACCGAATTTAAAATTATATTCTGATTTAAGCCTCGACGACTGGGACGCCCGCCGCGGTCTAGCCGATATCGTTAAAAAATAATTATGCCCAAAATAATTTTAGGCTTAGTCGGCCAATTAGCCAGCGGCAAAGACAGCGCTAAAAAATATTTGATTGAAAATTATGGAGCGAGCGGCCACCGTTTTTCTTCAATGCTTCGCGATGTCTTAAATCGTTTATACATTCCAGTCAGTCGCCATAATTTGCAAGACCTGTCCCTAATTCTCCGTCAAAAATTCGGCGAAGACGCCTTAGCGCGCGTTATTGCCGAGGAAGTTAAAGAAGACACCCGAGAAATTGTAATTGTTGATGGCGTACGGCGCCTTGAAGATATCGCTTATTTAAAAAGCATTCCCGGTTTTCATCTTTTAAGCTTAGAAGTCAAACCGGAAATCCGCTATGAGCGCATGGTTAAGCGAAACGAGAACGCGGGCGACGCGGAAAAAAGCTACGACGATTTTTTGGCCGACGGTGCGCGCGAAGCGGAGCTGGAAATTCCTAAAGTCATGGAGTCCGCCGATTATCATGTTGATAATAATGGCTCTATAGCAGATTTAAAAAAACAATTAGATAAAATTATCGAAGAGATCGAGAAAAAATAAGTTATGAATAGCTATCCCGGAAAACTAATCGTCTTATATGGTATTAATAACCTTGGCAAAAGCACCCAAGCTAAGCTTTTAGTCGAAAAAATGAAGGATAACGGCTATCAGGCCGAATATTTAAAATACCCGATTTATGAACTTCGTCCTTCGGGCGTGGTCTTAAATAATTATTTACGAGAAAATAATTCCTTTAAACTCAGCCCGCGCGAAGCGCAAATTATTTATGCTCTGAACCGCACTCAGTTCCAAGATCAATTAATCGCTAAACTAAAAAGCGGGGTTAACATTATTGCCGAAGACTATACCGGAACCGGGTTGGCTTGGGGCTTGGGGGCAGGCGTCGATGAAAACTTCTTAAAAGAAATAAATTCTCATCTGATTAAGGAGGACCTGGTTTTTCTTTTTGACGGCGAACGTTTTAAGCAAGCGATTGAACAGGGTCATCAGCATGAAAACAATGAAGATTTGATGAATAAAGTTCGCTGGGCGCATTTAAAATTAAGAGAGGAATATAATTGGCTGAAAATTAACGCCAATTTAGCCATTGAAGAAATTCATGAACAACTCTGGACCGAAGTTGAAAAACTTTTGACCGGAGAAAAAATAAGCGTGGAATCCGCGACCGCGAGTTACTCCGGATTTAAAGCGATCGGGGAAATCATTGTTAAGAATGGCTTGCCGATTACTAAGCCCGAAGCGACCCTGACTAAATCTGAACCGTTGCCCCTTAAATTAGAGGTCATTAAAGATGCGTCTCCCTTGAAATCCCTGCCCGTTTCAAAAACAACCCCTAACGCCAAGCTGCCGCAAAAGGCGCACGCCGGTGATGCGGGTTATGATTTATTCTCAACGGATTATTATTCAATTACGCCTTACGGCCAAGCTTTGATCGGAAGCGGAATCAAAATGGCCATTCCCGAGGGTTACGTCGGCTTAGTCTGGGATAAAAGCGGCCTAGCTTCAACCGGCATAACCGTTTTAGGCGGCGTAATCGATTCGAGCTACCGCGGCGAAATAAAAATCGTGGTCAAAAATTTAAGCGAAGATATGTTTAATATTGTTCCGGGTCAAAAAATCGCTCAGATTTTAATTCAGCCAGTCGCTGATCTGCCGACAAGCGAAGAAAATATTTCTGACGAAACCACGCGCCAGGCAAATGGCTTCGGGAGCTCCGGTCAATTTTAAATTTCAACCCCTAATCAATTACTGCTATAATATAAACATGGAATACGACGCGATTATCGGCTTGGAAATCCATGCCGAACTCAAAACCAAGAGCAAGATGTTTTGCGCTTGCAATAATAACAGCGATGGTCTGGCGCCGAATACGACCGTCTGCCCGATTTGTTTAGGGCATCCCGGCACTCTGCCGGTCCCGAACAAGCAAGCCATTGACTGGGCCATTTTAACTGGTCTAGCTTTGCATTGCGGAATTAATCGTTTGTCTAAATTCGACCGCAAAAATTATTTTTATCCGGATTTACCCAAGGGTTATCAGATTTCCCAATATGACCTGCCTTTTTGTTATGATGGCTACTTAGACATTAGTGATCACAAAGTTCTAATTACCCGTATTCATCTTGAAGAAGATACCGGTAAATCAATTCATTTCAAAGATCAGGACTATACTCTACTTGATTTTAACCGAGCCGGTACGCCGCTTCTTGAGCTCGTGACCGAACCCGTAATTACGGACGCGGCCGAAGCCAAAAAATTCTGTCAGGCCTATCAGCAGATTTTGCGCTATCTCGGTGCCTCAAACGCCGATATGGAAAAAGGCGAGATGCGCTGCGAAGCGAATGTCAGCGTCCAAGCCAAAGGCACTTGGGAATATAAAAAGGGATTAATTTTGGCGAAAGGAAAAAATTCCTTAAACGCGAAAGTCGAAGTTAAAAATATTAATTCTTTCCGTTCCGTGGAGAAAGCAATTAAACTTGAAATTGAACGCCAGACCGCTCTCATAAAAAAAGGCGAAAAGATTATCGCCGAAACCCGAGGTTGGGATGATAATAAGAATGAAACCGTGAGCCAAAGAGTTAAAGAAAGCTCAGCCGATTACCGCTACTTCCCCGAACCCGATATTCCTCCTCTAAAAATCGATGATGCTTGGCTTTCTCGCCTTGAGGCCGAACTACCAGAACTACCGGCCGATAAAAAAATCCGCTTTATCCGGGAATATGGTTTATCAAGCGAAATCGCGGAAGTTTTAACCATGGATAAGAACTTGGCCAATTGGACCGAGGAAGTTATTTCCGAACTTGATGCCTGGATTGAGGCGACCGGAGATAAGGCGGCGCGTCAAGAAAAAAAATTAGCGAAAACCGCGGGCAATTGGATTACTAGCGAATTATTAAAACATCTGAATGCCACGGGGCAAACGATTAGTGATTTAAAAATCACGGCCGAAAATTTCGCCGAACTTATTTGTTTGATTTACCAAGGAAAAATAAATAGTTCAGCCGGACAAGAAATTTTAGAAAAAATGTATACGGGCGGTGGCGATCCGGAAGCGATTATGACCGAACTGGGTTTAGAACAAATGGATAATACGGCCGAAATTGAAGAGGCAGTTAAAAAAGTAATCGCCAAAAACCCGACGCAACTTGAACAATATCGGAGTGGCAAAACCGCGGTCCTGCAGTTTTTTGTCGGTCAAGTCATGGCCGAGACGCGTGGCAAAGCTAACCCCAATATCGTTAAAGAATTATTGGAAAAATTATTAAAATAAACCCTAAATTCTGGAGGTACCTTAAAATGAAAAAAATAAAATTACACTGGGCCTTGCTTAAGCTGGACTTAAGTATTGCGCGCGACGAATTAATTGACCGCGGCGAATTCCTTTTAAAATTTGTCCATTGGTTTCTGCTGAACACTTTTAGCCGCTTCTGGGCGCCTAAAGAAAATGATTACCTGATGCTAAAATATCTGAAGGGTCGTCTGAAAAGAAAATATGAAGCTTCTTTATGCCGTCGTCCTTGCCCGCCAGTGGGTCCCGGTGACGATATCCCGCTCTGCTTGACCAAGACTTCCCGAAGAATACTCAAGGCTTATTATGAAGCCCGAACCGAAAAATTTACGGCCGGCGAAAGAAAACTCACCGACTTCTTAGCTCAGGAATAAAACACCCAATTTACTTATTCAAAAAGACCTTGTCACCAAGGTCTTTTTTATAACCACTTTTTTATTTCTTTCTCTGCGCCTTTTAAGTCCTTAATCCATTTTATTTTTGCGCCCTGTTTTTCCCAACGTTTAAACCAGGTCTTTTGCCGCTTGGCGAAACGATAAATCGCGGTGTTTAATTTCTCAACCATGGCTTCGTATTCGAAGCGGCCTTGTAAATATTGACTAACGAATTTATATTCCAAACCAAAGGCCTCCAAGCTGGGCCAAGCTAAGCCCGTTTCCTGTAGTTTTTTTACTTCTTCCACTAATCCCTCGTTTAGCCGACTGAGCAAACGTTCCTTAATTCGAATTTTTAAAACATTATCCGGTAAATTTAAACCGAGAATTAAAAAGTCATAAGGCGAATCTTTTTTCCCGACCTTTTCTAAGTCGCCATGCTTAATAATTTCTAAGTAACGCGCTAAGCGCCGGGGATTATGTTGGTCGCTATAATTAATCCGCGCCGCAAATTCCGGTTTAAGTTTCTGAATTTTCTTAAATAAGTCTGCGGCTGGTAATTTTTCCCAGGCCGCGCGCGCTTCGTGATCCGGTGTAGCGTTCCCTAATTCATAATTATCAACGAGCGCCTGTAAATATAAACCGCTACCGCCGATGATCAGAGGCAAATTTTTTCTTTTTAAAATATCCTTAATCGCTTTTAAGGCCGCGACCTGATACTGCGCCAAATCAAATTTATTCTTCGGATTCGCAACATCAATTAAATGATGCGGGATTATCTTCCCGCCAATCTGATATTCTTTTAAGTCTTTGCCGGTTCCGATATCCATGCCCTGATAAACCTGGCGACTATCCGCGCTAACTACCTCTCCTTGGAAGTGGGCGGCTAATTTGACTCCCAGGCTGGTCTTCCCGGCCGAAGTCGAACCCAAAAGCACCAAAACTTTTGGCTTGTTTATCATCGCTTGTTGTTTTTTCGCTCTTGCCATACCAGAATTATAGCTGTTATAATTTTTAAATCAAAGATATCTTAGTCTTTTAAACCCAGAAAAAGAGATAGGATCATGAAGAAAAAGAAAACAAAGCGGGTTCTTGACGAAGATCAGGGCGTTCGTCCCGGAGGCGTTCGGCGCGGCTTAGACGACGGAAAATTAGTACGCCAGCCAGAAGTGCCTAAAAATTTCGATGAAGACTCCGGTCGTCGTCGCGGGGGTGTTCTCCGCGTCTCGAGCTTTGTCCGGCGCCGCATCGGCTAAAATTATTACGAGGCAGCTTACCATAACTGCCTCTTTTTATTTTAAGTAGCTGTGGATAACTGGCTTCATGTTTTGGGCTGACTTTTGATATAATATAGGTAATTGGTTCTTTCGTAAATCAGTAAACTTTGACCGCTGAAACGGACGAATCTAAAACTTAACATGGAGGAAACTCGACATGAAAAAGCACACAACAATGAAAAAGTACAAGCCACCTGCCGCGGAAAGTCAGAACGAGATGCAAAGGATGCAGACCAAAGGCCGAAAAGAAAGCGAAGGCAATTACTTTTCCACTCCATAGCAGCAAGGCACATTGAAGTGAGAAAAAAGGTCTAAAAAAAAGGGGGGGGGTAATATCTGCAAGCGCGGACTTACTTATCCCTTTTTTATTTTGCTTTTTTTATCTTTGGCCAAGACCAACTCTCCTTCCAAGCCAAAAGATCGTACCTCTGTAATCTTAGCTCTGACAAACTGCCCAATTAATTTCGGGCTCGCTTTTTTGGCGCTCCGAATTAAAACCGTTTGGTAGCGGCTAGTCTTACCATAATATTTTCCCCGCTTGTTAATCCCGTCAACTAAAACCTCAACGATCTCTCCTAAAGAACCTTGGTTATTCTGCAAAGCGGATACTTTTAAAATCTCGTTAATTAATTTAGCGCGCCGGCCTTTTTCCTCGTGACTAACTGTGTCCTTCATCTGATAGGAGACCGTGCCAAAACGTGGGCTATACTCGGCAATATAGGCTAAATCAAAACCAACCGTCTTAAATAGTTTAGCTGTATTATTAAATTGCGCCTTAGTCTCGCCAGGAAAACCAACAATAACGTCAGTCGTAATCGCAATTCCGGGCTTAACCGCTCGAACTTTTTTAATTAAGTTAATATAATGCGCGGCCGTATATTTCCGGTTCATGGCTTTTAGAATCTTATCGTCTCCGGATTGAACGGCCAAATGTAAATGCGCGCAAACCTTATCCGACGAGCCCATGACTTTGATTAAAGCGTCGCTCATGTCTTTCGGGTGGCTCGACGAAAAACGCAGCCAGAATTTCCCAGAAATTTTAACTAAAGCCGCTAAGAGTTTCGGAAAGTCATAATTCTTATCATGATAACTATTAACATTCTGAGCAATAATCGTAATTTCCTTATAGCCTTTCCTAATTAAAGCCCGGACTTCTTTAATAATTTCCGCGGCCCGGCGATAGACTTCGCGCCCGCGCGCGTAAGGCACGACGCAATAACTACAAAAATTATTACAGCCGTTACCGATCGGCACATAAGCGCTAAATCGGCTCTCATGCTTGGGTAAAACATTAAGATATTTTTCTCCTTGCTCTAAGCGCACCTTATCTAAGCTATAAAAAGGCGTAAATTCTTCTCCGTTTAAAAATTCCGGCAGCTGCAACATCTCGCTAATCGGTAAAAACAAATCAACACGACCGGCCAAGCGTTTCTGAACATCCGGGCGACGGCTCAAACAACCGGCAATAACGATTTTTGAAGTCGGATTATCGCGACGGATATTATTAACCAGACCATAAACTCGATCCTCGGCCATTTGTCTGACGCCACAGGTGTTAATGATTACTAAGCCCGCCTTGTTAACAGACGCCGTAATCTTAAAACCAAGGCCAGCTAAAAAAGCCGACAGCCGTTCGCTGTCTACTTGGTTCATCTGACAACCAATCGTAATAATATGATAAGTCTTATTTTTTAGTCCCATAAATTTGATATAAGCCGAAATTGGCATTAACTTTTTTCACTAATTTCATCTCTAAATTAAAGGGCGCCAATTTTCGCTCATTGAGATAGTTAACCGCCGCCGGATTAAGATAAAAATTATAATAATAGACTGGGTAAAACTCCACGAGTTTCCGGACGCCGTTCTGAATTTCCTCATTCGGCAAAGTACCCATAATCACCCGGCGCTCCGGCCAGAAAAATTTATCATAATACTGCGTGATAATGACGCCCGAGGGGTCGGTTAAAGCAAAAACCTTAGTCGCATTATCTCTTTCGGCTAGATTAGTATAATACAAATAATTTAGACCCTCTTCCGAACCGTATAAAACAAAACTGAGAGCTATAAATCCGAGAACCGCGACCGCTATTGCCTGAAGACCGCTGGCTAAAAAATGACGCCAGCGACTCACCGTCGCGTTAGTGATAAGTAGAAGAGCGCGACTGAAACGGAAAATCGCCAAAGCCAAAAGCGGAATCATCATGAGATAAATCGGCAACCAATAGCGCGTATAAGAATTGCCAATCGTAAAACTATTTGGATTCGGATTGTCATTAAAATGCCAAGAGCCGTAATAAAAAATAAGGATTGCGCCTAAAACCAGCCAGATTAAAACATAAACCAAATACTTTCTCTTAAAACGGCGAATATTCTGGCCGACTAAAAGTATGAACCCGAGCAAAGCGCCGTAAAGCCAAAACGGAAACATGTCTAAAATATAATGTCGCGCCATAGTCACAGAAGATCGGGCGTTAAAACCGAAATAAAAAATATTTTGACCAATGGCCAAGGCATAAGTGCCAAGTTGATTTAAGCGGCCGCTTAAAGTATCCAAAACCAATTGGTTACTCGACTCAGCAATATCGTCAATCGAGCGATTCATCTCGTTATAACCGCCGTGAAAGAACGAACCATAGAGAATCTGGTTATGATAAGCAACCGGCAGAAATGCCAAAAACAAACCGGCTAAAAACAAGATTAATTTTGTAAGTCCAATCCGCCTGACGTAAAAAAGCCAAACAATAAATAAAGCTGGTCCGAGCCAAAGTAATTCCGAAGTACGCGTAATGAGGGCGAGGCCGACAAAGAGACCGGAGGAGAAGGCACCTAAATATTTTAGCCAAGGACGTTGTTGCCAAGCTAAACTTAAAAATTTTTCTTTAATCCTCTCCCGCTTTTCACCGAGCGCCAAGGCTAATAAATAAACACCGGCGAGGAGTAATACGATAAATAGCACGTTATGAAACATGCTGCGTACCGTATAGTAAATATAAACCGGAAAAAGGGCTAAGAGGAAAGAAGAGATTAATCCGACGCGACGATTAAACAAGCGGCTGATTAAAAGATAAAAAATAATTAAACCGAGGGCCGCAAAGAAAGGCGTGAGAAACGGAATAACGCCAATTCCTAAGACCGAAGCGATAGTACCGTAAATTAAAATGATGCCTAAGAAGCTGACCGGCTTTAGCCAGCCGAAATCATTTCGAACGCTACGCGGCATAACAATGGTGCCACCAATTTCCGAGGCTGGATCAAAAATCGCGAGTTGCCCCGTCTCGGCATATTGTTTGGTAAAATAATAATTGGCGCTTTCGTCCGGCGCCGTCCATTTCGTATAATTT
>CAIQRY010000049.1 GCA_903874345.1 uncultured bacterium | reverse complement strand
CCTGGCCAATAAAGATAATTTATCAAAAATTGGGCAATTACTTTTTATGGAGATTTAACAAAGCTCAAGGATGATTTTGACCAGGAAATAAAAAAAACGCCTCGGTAATTATGAGGCGTGGTGGGTTAATGTTTTTTGTTTGCTTCTTTTCTAAGAATCTTAAGACTAACCGAACGGGCGATCTCGTTGTAAATATCCGAGTCGGAAAACGTTTTGATATCTTTATCAGTGCTTAAGTTCTGAGTAATTATTTTTTTTCTCAAAGAAACAATTTGGTCGTGGTATTTTTTGATGGTTTTAGGATCGATGGGCTCAGCAAAGAAATGTTTTGCATTTTTTTTGAACACGTCCGAAGTTATTTCGGCGCATAAACGAATAATCTCTTTGTTTTTCTTTTTGTCACTTAATATTAGTTTGGCAATCTTTGTCAAAAGAACCTCCTTTTAGATAGTGAAACAATAAAGTTAATGCCCCTAAGCTAATCATGACGTCAGCAAGATTAAAGACAGTAAAATGTCTAAGCTCCAGATAGTCAATCACATAGCCGTAGAGCAAACGATCGAGTATATTACTTATAGCACCGAATAAAATAATTGTCAATAGAAGGGCTGTTAGTTTTTGGCTCTTTTTATTTAAAATTAGGTAAAAAATGTAATAAATTAGTAGCCCGATTATAATCAGAATCAGGGCATTAAGTAGGTGACCGTAGAGAGGAAGAGAAAAGGCGATGTAGGGGTTAGCCGTGAACTGGAAAGAGAAAAAGCGGCCAAATATATTAATAGCCGAGTTAGGTACTTGGCTCAAGGCCAGGTTTTTTAGAAGTCGATCGAGAATAAAAAATATAGCTATCATTACAATAATAGCTATATTTCTTATTTTTATTGGATTTTGTAGCTTATTCATTTTCTTGCAGTTCAGTTTTGCAGCTGATACAAGAACTAGCAGTTGGTCGAGCTAATAAGCGTTTTTGAGCGATGGGATTACCGCAATATTTACAAACGCCATAGGTGCCCTTTTTGATTCTTTCCAGGGCTTTTTCAATATCTTCCAAACTTTTTTCTAGAACTTTTTCAGTCATGATATCAGTGGAATAATCATTGATTTCCTGAGCGTTTTCGTCAGGCTTATCGCCGTATTCCGGGAAACGCGTCGTCATATTATCGGCTTCATGATTGTCAGAGCGTGACACGTCTTTTAAGTCAGCTAAAACCTGCTTCTTTTGCGCTAAGAGCACGGTTTCAATCTCTTTAATAGCTTGTTGATCCAGCTTTTCCATAAGATTAAGGGTAAATAAAAAAAACCTCTTAAATAGTAGTTTTGTATCTAAATTATAGCTTAAGCCGTGTTTTTTGGCAAGACTTTGTGCCCGGATGGATACTGATATAAGTTTTGACAAAGAAAATTCTTTCTGCTATGATTTTTCTGTGGCTAGGAGTAAAAATGGCCACTTTTTGAAAGCTTGGAGTGGTAGCTCAGCTGGTTAGAGCGTCTGCCTGTCACGCAGAAGGTCGCGGGTCCGAGTCCCGTCCATTCCGCCATAAAATTTTTCCTAGTTATGAAGAAGATAAAAGGAATTTGGTGGTTTACTATTTGGGCACTAGTCACCTTAGGGTTGGTCGGTGCTTTGGCTTATTATCAGAATATTCGTGTTTCTAAATCGGATAATAAAACAGTCGCATCAAATACGCTGATTAATAGTCAAAACGGAACAGCGTCGTCAAATGAAATAACCAATATAGTTCAAAAATTAGCCAGTGCTAATGGTGGCAGTATTACTTTAGATTTGGTCGAAGTGGCGAAACATAATTCGGCCAGTGATTGCTGGATGGTTATTAATAATAAAGTTTACGATGTAACAGCGGCCATCATCGCTCACCCCGGAGGTTCTGGACCGATTATTCGTCATTGTGGCCAGGAAGCGACGCAAGCCTTTGATACTAAAGATATAGGGCGACCCCATTCTGGAAATGCTAGTAATCAATTAACTGATTACTACCTTGGCAATTTAAATCAAACGTTTAGCGCCCAGCAAGTTGCTAATAAGACTTCTAAATTATCTTCTCCGGTTTCTTCCGGTCCTTCAGCCGGTTCCTTGGGTAACTCATCGTCTTCTACAACGCCAAAAAATATTCCACCAGTTGTTCCACCAGTTGTTCCGCCGACAGGAACCGTAACATTAAACATGGCTGAGATTGCTAAGCATAATTCAGCGAGTGATTGCTGGATGATTATCAGTAATAAAGTTTATAATGTAACAGGGGCTATTTCTAGCCATCCGGGCGGCGCCGGACCGATCATCCTCCATTGCGGCCAGGATGCCACACAAGCCTTTGCGACTAAAGATATTGGACGCCCGCATTCATCTAACGCGGCTTCAATGCTCACTAGTTATTACATCGGTGATTTTAATCAAACTATTGGTCAACAAACAATCCAGCAAACTATTCAGCAGACAAATACAGTGGTTCCGCCTACACAGGGCAGAGGAGAGGATGATAATGGAGATTAATTAAATAATTAAGAGCAACTATATAAAAACGCCTTTAAATAGGCGTTTTTAATTTGTGCCTCCAGGGGGAATCGAACCCTCATCTTGAGCTCCGGAAGCTCACATTCTATCCGTTGAACTATGGAGACTTATTTTTTAGACAGTAAATTTTAAATAATAAACTTTGGGCGCGATTTCAGCCGCTAAAATGGCCGGCCAAGCCGGATTTATTTCCGATAATCTTTTTATGGCCGCGCCGACCCGGCAAAGCGGATCGACGAGCCGGGATTTGCAAACGGATTTAATATCGTAATCATCCGGGTTATTTTTAACGGCCAACTTATTATTCATACGATTCCAAAGGAGACGCAGTTTTTCATCTCGCGCCTGATATTTTGCAATCTTGTCTAACACCGCCTGGTCGGTCGAATAAATATCCTGGTTATTGATATAGTTCTTTTCTAAAGCGTAGCCAAGATAATCGCCGGTCGTTTTTAGCATAATCGCCGAAGGCAAACCGGCGTAGTAATTACGATTTAAAGTTAGGAAAATATCAGCATATTTTTGAGCGCTAGCCGGTGTTTTAAAAACCCAATTATTATCAACGATTTCCAAATCAGCCAGGATGCTTTTAATTTCCTCGTCTTTTAGACCCATGAATTTAATAGCATCGCGGAAAGAATAATCGATTCGGTCAGCGCACAAATCAGGCAAAGATCTCTCTTTCAAAGGAAAATTACGGTCATTTAGAATATAATTTAGGTCCAGATTATATTTTTTTAAAATTTCCGGGATATCCGTTGTTTGTAGATAGGCGGAAAAGATATTGTCCTGATGATCTTGTTTGCCGCCGTCACCGGTTTTCATGGCGTAATCAATACAATGTGAAAAAACGGAGTGGGAAACATCATGGATTAGACCCGCAACCTGCTCAAGGAGAGGAGCGTTGAATTTTTTTAATAACAAATAGACTCCGACTGAATGATCGAAGCGGCTACAGGCGGCGTTAGGGAAGAAAGCTTTAAAGTAACCGTATTGATCAACGCCTTTAAGGCGGACCACCGCCGTCGAATTAAGAAGCTCTAAAATAATCGGCTCCGTGATTTCCTGGTCACCGTAAACGCGGTCAGAGTAAATCATATAATAGTTTATTCAATCGAAATAACCTGGATTCCTTTGTCTTCGATTTCTTCTTTAGGCCAAAAGCGATTATCAACCCGGAATTTACCAACCTGAGTCACTTTTTTTTCAATAGTTCGTCCGGTATAAGATTTTGTTTCCGGATTCCACTCTTCCAAAAGTAAAATATCGCCTTCCTTAACTTCAAAGTCATTGAGGCGTAGTTCATATTTCTTTTTACCGGAGAGGACAGCGTCGAAATGTTCCGGTCCGGGCCAAGTTTTTTTCTTGATGATGGTCATAATATATATTTATCCTTCAATTTTTTGTTGATTGTTTCCAAATCGTATTAATTTCAGAAGAAGTGGTTACGACCCCAAAAGTTTTTTCAAATTCGGGGTTAGAGAAAATATTATAATCATATTTTATAAAGGTATTTTCTGGTTTCGGATTAATTTTATAAAATTTATAACCGTCGGTGCTAATGTCACAAGTAACATACTTACCGTCTAAATCATATTGTTCTTTCTGCAAATCTGTTAATTTTGTCCTTTAAGCTCATCATATGTGAGGTGTTAGAGATGCTATTTGAACCGGCCCAAAGTCAGAGAGGCAATCTACGGCGGATATCCAACAACCATTTTAGCCACACAACTTCTGACAACGTAGCGACCGATTAAATTCTTTTTATATAAATTGTATAAATCTTCATAATATTTTTCCTTCTTAGCATCTGAGAGAAGATTCCAGTTGCTCATTGATTTAACGCGAAGCATCGCTTGTGAAAGAGTGTATTTTTCTTGAAAATAAAAGGGACGGCGCGTTATGTGAACAAATCCGTTTTTCCTAAGCACTGCAGCTGCATCATGATTTTTCGCGGCATCGGATTTCAGGCCGAAATATTTGTCCATTATTACTCGCTGTCTTCTCTGGAGTTTTTCGACACGTTTATCTTCAGATTTTGCAAGTGTCTTTTGAACGGCAATAAAAACACCGCCCTTCTTCAATACCCTCTTTATCTCATTTACAGACTTAATGTCATCGAACCAATGGAAAGCCGTAAAGGCTGTTATCACATCAAATTGGTGTTCACGAAAAGGAAGCTTGCTTGCTGGTGCCACGAAATAAGATATACCGCCCCCGTGCTTTTTGGCTATTCGTATCATCTCCAAGCCTTTATCCGCGCCTATAGACTTGAAACCATAACATCGGAGTTGGCGCGTAGAAATGCCAGTCCCGCAACCGACATCGAGAATCTGGCTTTCTTTATTGGGAATTATTTTTTTGAGATGTTTAAATAGGGCTACTGGATATCCCCGTCGCGCGGCATCGTAATCTCTACTTAAGGCATCAAAATTGTTTCTCTCCATATGAGATGCTAAATTGTCTTGGCGGAGAGGGAGGGATTTGAACCCTCGATGCCCTTTCAGGCATACCGGTTTTCGAGACCAGCGCACTAAGCCACTATGCGACCTCTCCATTTATAAATTTATTAAATTTATTTAAATGCTTGCTATTGTGTGTACCAATTATTTCAAAATATTTTTTTACTTTTGCTTCTTTTCTTATTTTTATACTTTTAGAATATTTTCTCGGTTCTAAATTAAGTCCATCTAGAATTTTATAAACTGATTCTAATAATTTTATGGAAGCATTTGTAAAATCAAGACAAATGTTTCGGTAAATTTTATTTTTATGTTTATGTTTATCAATATATATGCAGCCATCAGTGTCAATCAATCCGCGGATACAAGCTATCTGGAATTTTTTATTTTTCTTTATCCAATTTGGAATGTCAATTTGATTTTTAACCTTATTCCCTCTACTCAAGCCGGTCTTTACTAGAAATTCAACCAAATTAACGCTAGTCGTAATCAAATGCCGGTCATTCTTGTGGCGTTCTTTACTTGTGACCTCTAGGTCGAATAATGATTTAATAAAAACTACAATCCAGTCCCCGTACTCTTTATCGGATTGGCTATTTAAAGATACGGTCACTTGATGATATGTTATCCCGCCGTCTCCGAGTACTATGCCTATAAATTCTGCCAAGAGTTTATCGTGTTTTGGTAATTTTATGTTCTTCCTTATTTTAAAACCGGTTTTTAATGTCTGATGAATGATTAATGATCTTTTACCTCCTAATTTTCGTCCTTCTGCTGTACCAGGATTGCCATATTTTGCATTACATATAGCCCCTCCTATTTTTCCAGCTTTTTGGGTATACCAAAAATCAGAAACTTTTTTGCTGCCTGCGGGCAGAGAAACTGAGAATTTATTTGATAACAAGACGGCGCTTTCATAGGACATTGAAGATTTTTCCGTAGACCAATCGCTGAGAGTTTTCTGATTTTTGTCACAGATTTCAGAAATCGCCT
>CAIQRY010000048.1 GCA_903874345.1 uncultured bacterium | reverse complement strand
CGGCTACCGCCGGAGGCGGGCGAGCGATAGCGAGCGAAAGCGGCGGGTTAGAATTTAATATTTTTTGGAGAGGTGGCTGAGCGGCTGAAAGCGGCAGGTTGCTAACCTGTTATAGGGTGTTAAAACCCTATCGAGGGTTCGAATCCCTCCTTCTCCGCATAAAAAAATTACAGTATTTTATACTGTAATTTTTTTATTTGTTGAAGGGGATTCGAACAGGCTGGAAGCGAGACGCGAGTCGAAGCGGAAATCCCTCCTTTTGTTTTGTGTATTGACAAAATAATATAAAGATGCTATTATAGATTATTAAACTCGAACCTTAAAAAACATAAATAAACATAAAAAACATGACAAAATGGAAGCGTTAAAAGAATTTTGGAATTTTTTTCTTGATTGGCCGCTTGGTACAATCCTCGCCGTATTATCAACTGTACTCGTAACCGGCTCTTCAGTTCTAGTGGGGTATCTAGTTGTCGGTGGTATCTTATTAGCTCTCAACTTTTGGTTTATGCCTGATAAAAAAGGCCTTGGTGAAGTAATGGATAAAAAAGTCCGACCACGAATTAGGGAAATGGAAGGCGCAATAGATATTCCCGCCGGTTGGCTAGTAACTGTTAATGTCGGGGAAGAGACAGGAGACATCTCTGTGTCCAAGAAATTCTTCGATTCTCTAAACAAAGGCGACAAAGTAAGCCTTGTCTATACAAATGGCCGAATCTACAGGGGCTTAAACATAAAAGAGATTGAAATTGCTTGAAACAGTAATCTCGTAATTTAAAATCTGATAATCATGAGCAGAATAGTAAAAAAATTAGTAATCGCTCTTTCTTTTACGATTTTAATTGGCGTCGTGCTTTATGTGTCTGGATATTATAATCTTAAAGTTGGTTTATTGGGAAACTTCATTATGGTTGTCATTTTGGGAACCGGTTTAGGTAAACTTATTAAGATATTAGTACCATGAAATAAAGAAATTAAAAAAATAGCTGTTAAGATCAGGAATCCAAAAGAGCCTAAAATACTAGGTTCTTTTTTATATACGGAGCCCCCTTATCTTTGGCTTTTATTGTCATATTTTGTTAATATTGACAAGTATTGACCAATATGCTATTATGTGTTTGTTAGAATAGATCCTTAAAAACAAGGTTATATTGGGTTAATTACTAAATTAGTCTTAATTTAGGCGGGTTTAGTAATTAATCCAATATTGTTTAACTAAAAAAGTAAAATCATGAAAAAGTTAGTAGTATTTATGTTTGTCTGCGCTTCCTTGCTTATTTTTTCATCATGCGAAAGTAAGTCGGGCCATCTCTTGGCCACTCAGGCCGCATCCGCAAGGGCAGAGAAGTCTGTGAATATTAAATTGATGCCTACAACCACTCTGGACAATAGTTTGCTCCGTTCTTTGGACGGCACGGCAAACGTTCAAAACTCCATGAAAACAGTCGCCTACCCCTGGCACACTGGGTGGAAGGCTGAATACGAAAGACTGGGTCTGGCCAACAATCCAGGACTACTCTCTTCTGAACAAAAAGTTGCCGCATATCAAGTAGAAAATGCGGAAACAATAAAAGATGTCTTTTATTCTTTGCCCCTGGACAACGAATGGAAATGGTTGACTCAGAGTCAGGTTGTGGAATTTTGCCTGTCTAATAGGAATTTTATAAAAAATTCTAAAAAAGATATCGTCTTCTTTTGCAAAAGAGATGAAAGTAAAATTCTATACGAAAGAAATCTGGCAGAAGAGTTGGTCGCCATAATAGTAGTTCCGGAGTTGGGAGGAGAAACTAGGATGATGCTGGGTATAATGTGGCACGATAGCCCGGTTGGAGGATGCACCGTGATTTTTCCCCAAAACGAAATTGGGACCGTAAAGTACTAAACTAATTCGTCCCTGTTATTAAGAGGAAGTTCAAAACATCGAACTTCCTTTTTTATATCCCTCCTCCTCTAAATCATTCTTGTTTTATTGCCTAAAATATGATAAGCTAAAATAATTATTTGTTATATTAAGCAATGATATGAAGTTAGAACAACCCTCTTCAAATATCCCGAAAGTCGAGACTAAAGAACAGGAAGAAAATAAAAGTGAAAAAAAATATATTAAAGAAGGAGTTGATTTTGTATTTGAACAGAATCCAGAACTTGCACAAATTGGGACAAAAGAGCAATATTCTGAATATTTAGATACTATTTTTCCAGATAGCAAAGTGAAAGATATTGTTTATCATGCAAGTCCTAATAAATTTTCAGAATTTAAAGATCCGTCAAGTTCAGGTTTAAGTCATGTTTGGTTTTCACAAAAACCTTTGTTAGGCCAGCGCGGAGAGAATATATATCAGGTACTAATAAATATTAAAAACCCTTTAGATGAATACAACTCTGAAGATTATCTTAAAGAACTTAGAAATTATGAAACCCCTATAAATCCGGAATGGATTAATAATTATCATATAACTGGAGAATTACCTAAATATAAATACGATGGCACTATAAGAAGTTCAAGGGTGGATGATGGCAATAGTATAACAGTCCGGAGTCCCAAACAAATTCATGTTTTAGGATCAAAGTCAGATGTCGAGAATTTTAAAAAGTATTTATCGAAAATATAAGACGTTAGGAAAATTTCTTTTAATTTAAAATTTAAAAAAGGAGGTGCCCGATGTGGGACGGTAAAAGTCACGACGAAATACGTTATTTGCGTATTTCTATTAAAAACGACAAGGAATGTTTGGCGTTTGCGCCGCTCGGTCCGATTCAGAAAAAACGTCTGCAAGAAAGTATTAATGTGCAGAAAGAAAGATTAAAGAAGCTGAACGAAGAAAAACGCGCCCAAAAAGAGCGCGCCGCCGAGACCTAAGTTTGTTATCGTTGTTAACACGAGCGCACCTAGCGCTCGTTTTTATTATTTTCTCGCTGGCGGGCGTTGTGATATAATTAAATAATCACTATGAACCAAACTCTCGAAGCCAAATTAACCAAAATAATGCTTGCCAAACAGACGAAGGCCGACCCCTCTCATGATTTTAATCATGTCCTTCGAGTCTTAGAACTAGCGAAAGCGATTGGGAAAGAGGAAAAAGCGGATTTTGATATTTTGATTCCGGCCGCGCTTTTTCATGACATTATTGTCTATAAAAAAGACCATCCGAAAAGCCAGAATGAGACGGTCGAGAGTGCGTCTTACGCTAAAAAGATTTTAAAGCAAATTAAAGGCTATCCGGAGAATAAGATCGATCAGGTTATGACCTGTATTAAAGAATGCTCATTTTCAAAAGGCCTTAAGCCGGACTTATTAGAATCTAAAATTCTTCAAGACGCGGATCGGCTAGAAGCAACCGGCGCGATTTCTATTATGCGAACTTTTTCTTCTGGCGGTCAGATGAATCGTCCTTTTTATGAGGCGAGTGACCCGTTTTGCAAGAAGGAAAGCGTCGCCTTCCGCTCCGGTTTGGATTTATTCTATCGTCGGTTACTTGTCGTTGAAAAAAGAATGTATACGAGACTGGCCAAGAAAATAGCAAAACGTCGAACAATTTTTCTAAAGAAGTTTTTAGCCGAGCTAAAAATTGAACTTCGAGAATCAAAAGTGATTTAATCTCCTCGGCTGGATAATTATGCCCATCGGGGTTATAATTACCCTCTGGGTTCTATTTAAGAAGGTAAAGAAGGAAACATTCAAATATTATTGGCTTTTAACCTTTATTTTACCAGTCTTAGTCGGTTTAAATAAAAAATCGGCATAAGCTTATACCGATTTAGTTAGCGAAGATTCTTTTAGTGATGAAAAAGCTGGCCGTTGTCAGAATAATTGTCAAAATTAATTGAGCGAGAAGATAATACAGACCGAGACCGTCTACTAGAGCATAAAGCAAACCGATATTGATAAAAAAGAAACAGCCACCCATACTAAAGTATAAAATAAATTGTTTCGTCACCGCCTTCTTTTTATTCTTGAATGTCCAAAATTTTTGAACCACGAAGCTTGTGCCGCCATTTAAGAAAAAGGCAATGGTCGCGGAATAGATATACCATAAACCCGCTAATTCGGTTAGGGTATAAATAGCGATATAATAAACTAAGACACCAGCGCCGCCGCCAATTAGGAAGCGGATAATCTCGAAGAATTTTTTCTTTTTCAAAGAGCCTCCTTATTTATAGTTTAAACTATATATTAGCAAATAAGACTAAAAATGCAAGTTATAAATAAGTTTGAATAAATTAAATAATCTTATGACTAAATCAAAAAAAACTGTTTTGTGGTCAATCATTGTTCTTTTGATTATTATCATCGCCGCGATTTTTGTCTTACTCCGTAAGCCTCTCCCGAGCCAACCTAGCCAAACCAATCAGCCTAATACCACGCCAGAAAAAAACTTGTCGATTAATGTCTTGTTTCTTTGCGACAATAATCAAAAAATTCAAGCCTCTTTTTATAATGCTTCCAGCTCTTTCGTAGATTTGAATTTATCTGACGGTCGGACGATGCGCGTCCCGCAGGCGATTTCGGCTTCCGGCGCCCGCTATGCCACGGAAAATGAAAATTTTATTTTTTGGAATAAAGGGAACACCGCTTTTATTGAAGAAAACGGGACAACAACTTTTGCTAATTGTTTAGTTGATAGTAATAACACCAATATCCCGGCAAACGTTTCAGCCACAACGACCCTGGCTAATCCAGCCAGTGTTAATTGCGAACAGAAAGGCGGCCAACTTAAAATGGCGACGCGTCCGGACGGCGGTCAATATGGTCTTTGCTATTTTGATGATAACCGCGCCTGCGAAGAATGGGCCATGCTCCGTGGCGATTGTCCGGTTGGCGGTCGAAAAACCACCGGTTTTGATACAGACGCGCAAAAATTTTGCGCTTGGTCGGGCGGAGACACTTTCGCGGTCGCGAACGCAATTTGCACCTTCAAGGATGGTTCGACCTGCTCTGACGATGCCTTCTATGCTGGCACTTGCCAGCCCGGTGGAAAAACTAAATAAAATAATGGATTATACCTTAAGGATAAGTCGGCGAGCTCGTCGTGTGCGGCTCGCCGTTTATAGTGACGGCCGGGTCGTGGTGATCTCGCCGCGTCGGCTTAGTGAACAAATTGTTCGGCGTTTTGTCGTCCAGAAAAGACAATGGATTATTGATAAACAAGAATATTTTAAAAAGAACCCCCAGCTTCTAGCAAGCCGTGGCACAACGCAAGATTTTGCGACGTATAAAGAGGCGGCTCGCGCCTTAGCTCATGAAAGAATCAATTATTTTAATCAGATATATAATTTTAAGGTCGGTCGTATTAGCATCCGTAACCAAAGAACGCGTTGGGGTAGTTGCTCGCGACAGGGAAATCTTAATTTTAATTATAAAATTGCGCGCCTACCTCTCTCACTCGCCGACTATATTATTGTTCATGAACTCTGCCATCTTAAAGAATTTAATCATTCGCCAAAATTTTGGAATTTAATGGCTAAGACTATTCCGGATTATGCGGCGCGGCGCCGAGAACTTAAGAAAAACGGGCTGGCTCTTTAGTTCTAATATTTTCTAAATTGTGTTATAATCAAGAGCACTAATTAATAACTTTAATTATATGTTAAATATTGGAATTAAGGCGCCGGACTTTGCGGCGCCGGATCAAAATAATAAGATTCAGCGTCTGTCTGATTATCAGGGTCAATGGGTTTTGATTTATTTCTATCCGAAAGATGATACTCCGGGTTGTACGGCTGAAGCCTGCGCTTTGCGGGATAAATACGCCGAGTTTGATAAAATCAAGGCCGTGGTTCTAGGCGTGAGCGCGGATTCGGTTAAGAGCCACGTCAAATTCGCGGATAAATATAGTTTGCCTTTTCCGCTTATTGCCGATGAAGATAAGAAAATTATTAAGGCCTATGGGGCAGGCGGTTTGTTCCATCGTATTTCCTACTTGATTGATCCTCTGGGCAATATTGCCAAGGTTTATGATAAGGTTAAACCGGCGGCGCACGCCACTGAGGTTTTGTCTGATTTAGTTAAATAAGATTAGAGAAATAAAGACATAAAAAATCGCTGTTTCGGCGATTTTTTGTTATAATATTCTTGGCTTGATAAAATTAGAAAATTATTGTAGGATAAGGAGAATAAGAAATTTAAAAATATAATTTTTTATTTTGATCTAGATAAATTTTGTGGTATACTGGTAGAGTGACTGAGCAATATAAAAGAAATCCAAATACGTCTTGCCAGGTATGTGGCAAGAAAATATATAGAAGGCCAATTGAAATGAAGAGAAATAATGGTCGGGTTTTTTGCAGTGTTACTTGCTATGGTAAATCGTGCCAAAAAGAAACTCCCTGTTTAGTCTGCGGTAAGCCGATTTTAGCCAGACTTAATAAGAAGACGTGTAGTAGGAGTTGTGCCAATAAACATAGAGAGGGTATTAAATATAAATTGAATAGTCCTCGGGATAAAGTTAAGACGCAAGGAATTATTAAAATTAGGTTATTGAAAATTAGAGGGAATAAATGTGAAAGGTGCGGATTTGAAAAATACGAAATATTACAAATTCACCATAAGGATAAAAATAGAAATAATAATAATTTTGATAACCTAGAAATTATTTGTCCAAATTGTCATATGGCAGAACATTATTTAGATAAAAGTTGGGTCAAGAGGCATTATTAATAAATGGTGAGGTACCGAAGTGGTCATAACGGGACGGTCTTGAAAACCGTTAGTCCCGCAAGGGGCACGTGGGTTCGAATCCCACCCTCACCGCGTACAAAATAAAAATACCCATTTGGGTATTTTTATTTTGTAT
>CAIQRY010000047.1 GCA_903874345.1 uncultured bacterium | reverse complement strand
TTCCTATCACCATTATTCACTCATTATAATTACGTGGGGAGTAAGAGTGAAGATAAATAAAAAAGCCGTCCTAACGATGAACGGCTGAAAACTTTCCCTGGCCCGGCTTTCTCTTTTTTATTTAATAAGAATCAAACAAAATAAGAAAGTTAGAACTGAGGCCATAACTGATTTGAACAAAATTTCCCCTAAGCTTCTTTTGCGAAATATAAGGTCGTAAAAAAAATTGCCGGCGAAAACTCCTAATGCCGTGCCCAAGCTGATCCAAAGATTCTGCATGTCTCTCTTTTTTAATGATTTTAAAATACATTGTTTGATGCCTTAATAATAACATATTTAATAATTTAAGTCAATAGTATGCCACTAGAAACCTACGGCGACCCGAACCAAATGTCGGAACGCCGGGAAAGAATCGAAGACAAAATTAAAAATTTCCAGGCCAAGGTCGCGGAAAAATTCAAAGGCGAAAACCTGACTAAAATTGAGGCTGCTTTAGACTTTATGCTTAAGGTCCATTTGCCGCAAAAAGATCGCGTTGACGGCGAGCCTTTTGCGAGCCATCCTTTGGCAGTCGCCGAAAAAGTGATGGAGCTGAGCGATAATCCGGAGCTTATCATCGCCGCCTTGATTCATGATAGTGTCGAAGATCAGCCCGATTATATTTTTGCCGAACGCGTGAACCGCAAATATCCGGATAAACAATATTTACAATTTAATATCGATGCGACTTCAAAATTGCGCTATCGGGAAATTTTCAAAGACTGGAGCTTTCGCGAAATTAAAGAAAGATTCGGCGATACGGTTCGATATTATACCGCAAACATGACGAACCATGATTTTAATTCCTTGGCTGAGAGTTTAGGCTTGACTGGTGAAGCAAAGCAAAATTTTATTAATCAAGCTTACGGCGAGCATGTCGAAGATATTATGAGTGACCCCGAACTCTTTACTTTAAAGCTAGCCGACCTCTCCGTGAATATCGATCTTCACTCCCTTGATCCCAGCGGCGAAAAATATCAGAAGTTAAAAAGAAAATATAAATCCGTTATCGAGGCCTTCTTGATAAAACTTAAAGGCCTCCCCGAACATCATCCGCTCTATCCAAAAAAGACTGAGGCCATAGAAACTTTGGAAAAAATTTATAACGAGCAATATCGATAGAAAATAAAAAACCCTGGACTTCCTTCCAGGGTTTTATGATTCCAAAGAACTTTTCTCGCCTTAACGGACGGCGTACTTATTGATTACTTTGAGCGTTGATTCGCCGGTCGTGGTATCAATGAATTTTACCGCCAAAGATACCTTATTGTCGTCGTTAAGCGTATCCCAGATTGTCTGCGCCACGGTCTCAATGTCACCTTCAAGCGGCAGGAGATACGGTTCACCAGTGAAAGCAGGCAGTGGATTACCGTCACCATTATAAGTGGTGACACAGTAACCGAGGCCGGAAGCGAGGCCCTCGTAACGGAAAAGCTGACGGCTACAGCTACCGAGTAATGACCGCTTAAGCAGCAGAATCTCCACAAAAAACCCGAGATCATGACGTGAGGAAAGCAGGCCGGTAATCCGCGGGGTGAAATTCGGATCGTCCGGCTCGTACTGCCAGTTTTCCGGTAAATCACTCAAGCCGAAGGGATAGACGATCTCATCGGTTTGCCGGCCGTTACTAACAACGTACCAACCCTCTCCGTCTTCGGCCATGGCCTGATAAATAATCAGTTCCGGATTTTTTACCTGGCTCGGGTCAACTGCTTCCGTTCTCAGACTTCCTTTTTCATCATAAATGAATATCCGGTTACGGCTACTCGGGCTACGGCCCATGATCCAGTAAACTTGGATAAAATGTTTTCCGTCTCCGCTCAGACCGATAATAAGCCCGCGTCCGGGATACGGGTTTTCTCTTAGTGCTAAAAGATTAGCGTCGGCAATAATTCTTAAATCCATTGTACACCTCCGTTGTTAATGTAAGATTAGACTTGAATTCAAATAATAATCGAATAAATTATATTATTATGAAATAGCCTAAATGTCAACACCCCATTGACATTTATATATATTTATTATAAAATACATTATTAAAATCGGACCTTAAAAATTAGTAGCAACTTAAATAGAAATTATCATGAAAGATTATGGACGTGGCTTAGCCGGCGTTATTGTCGGTATTATTGGGACCCTTCTTCTTACCCTTGAAATATGGGGACATGAACCTTATCAGGTTATTATTGCCATTTTGGCCGGAGCATTTTTTGGCCTCTTCGTGGCTGATTATAAATCCGCCTGGGAAATAACGAAAAACATCGGTCACTCATTTATCAAGGTATTTGAGAAAACCGAGGAAACAGCTGGAATCGAAAAACAACCGATTTCCATCAGCAAAGAAAACTTGGTTAGCTGTATCAACTTTATCGTGCCAGTCATTTTTATCATCCTCCTTTGCTTTTCATACTATATGATGGGAAATTCGAACAAGTCCATATCAACTAGCGGGGCTATATTGCGTATGACCCCCATGGCCTTACTCCTACTTTTCCTGTTGGTTAAAGTTGAAGAGACGAGTGATGTAATCCCTGAGAAATTACAAACTAAAATCTGGGGCCAAGAAATCCCGGCGAGAAACGCACTTCACCATTTATCCCGCGATTTAAGTTTCTGGCAAATAGAGAAAAAAATATTTATAACCAAGCTTTTCTATTACGCCACCATCATTTTCAAGATGCTCCGCGGAATTGTCTGGCTGATTCCTATTCTGCCCGTCCTGGTAATTTCAATTGCCATTACGGTACTAGCTCTCCCGGTTTGGATTTTCCGTGAAGCGGCTCGTCATGGTCTTCTCCTTCTGGTCCTAATTGCGATTGTCGCCGGCGGTCTGATTGGCACCTATGATCAGTCATGGGTTTACGGTCTCGGCAGCGGCTTCGTTATTTTCACGTTAAGTTACCTGCTCAGCAAAATTGGAAAGCTCGATCCCCTCATTATGTTTAAGGAAAACGGCTTCCTCCATGGCACGGTTAAAATAACCAACAAAGTCCTGTACTAGAAATTCGAAAAATAAAGTTCTAAAAACAACACCTTGGCTTAAACCAGGGTGTTTTTATTTAATTCTTTTTTATCCAGGAGGAGATCAAAACCGAATTCTGTCTTGACCCGTTTCTTTTTCCCGCCGCCTTTTTCTAAGACTAAAGGCAAGTCGCCCTTTTTATATGAATTTAAAATCCATTTTTCATAATCTTTTTCTAATTTTTCTGACAAAGCGCGAAGTTCCCTTGAGCGTTCCTTAATATCCGCCGGATTAACCTTCCCCACCATCTGATAAGCCCGCGTTTTTTCATGGGCCGAAAAAGAAAAGACATGAATCTTACTAAAATTTATCTTTTTCGCGAAATTATAGGTCGCCATAAAATCATCAGTAGTTTCGCCCGGAAAACCGACAATAATATCCGTCGAAATTGCGATTTGCGGCATAGCTTTCCGAAGCGTCGCCGCGACGCGCGCAAAATCCTTAATCGTATATGGCCGGTTCATGAGTTTCAAAATCTTATCATTCCCTGACTGTAAGGAAATATGCAAGTGCCGACAAATTTTTTTCTCCTTCGCCATTAATTTAATTAATTTTGGCGTCACTTCTGTAATTTCAATCGAACTTAGCCTAATCCGTCCCAAATTTTTTATCTTTAATACTTCCTGAATGAGCGCGACCAGATCTTTTTCTTTCCCGGGTTTATCCGTGCCATAAAGACCGAGATGAATGCCGCATAAAATTATTTCCCGATAACCGGCGTTTGTCGCGGCCATTGCTTCTTTAATTATCTCAGCTGAGGAGCGACTCGTTAAACGTCCGCGCGCAAACGGGATTAAACAATAGGAACAAAACTGATTACAACCGTCACCGATTTTAAGAAAATAGCGAGAACGATCCGTAGCCGCTAATAATTCCCCTTCCCGACCGCTTTCAAAATATTTTTCTTGGTTCAACTGTTCGTTTTTAATAACTTCCCCAATTTTTTTTATTAAACCTTCAGTCTGTCCGACGCCCCAAAAAATAACTTTCTCGTCAGTCACCGCCGTGCTTATTTTCTCGTCCGTTTCTGGCCAACAGCCCATGATAACGAGCCAAGCCGCGGGCCAAGATCGCCGTAATTTCTTAATCAATTGCCGATCCTTGGCAATGGCGCTATGAGTAACCGAACAAGTATTAATAATAACTAATTCCGGATTTTGACCGACCTTAAAACCGCGCTGAAGTAGCGCCCGGCGCAGAACAGCGGCGTCATATTGGTTGACTTTACAACCCAAGGAATAGATTTGAAAACTGGTTTTTGACATAAGCCTTTTTATTATAAAGATAGCCAAAGGACTTGTCAAAAACAAAATGTTTTGTTATCATCAATTCGTAATTATTAATTCTTAATTATTAATTGAGAATTATGAATTATTTAGGCGCTCATAGCTCAGTTGGTAGAGCAGATCCCTTTTAAGGATAAGGTCGCTGGTTCGAGTCCAGCTGGGCGCACAATTTTAAAAAACAGGTTCAGGTCCTGTTTTTTATTATTAGCAGACCTATTTTATTTTTTATATTTGCTCTGCTATAATACAAATATGGCAGCAATAAATGATAAATCAAAATTGATCCCTGCTTTATACAAAGACGGTTTTTCTATGGGTCAAATAGCCAAAAAAATGGGGCTCTCCCCTTCTACTATTAGGTATTGGCTAGATAAAAACGGAATCAAAAGAAGATTAATTAGCGATGCTATTAACAGCTGGTATTCCATTAAATTTAATAAAAAACCATTTAAACTAAAAATAAATCTTTCGCCTAATGAGAAAGATTTAAAAACCTCTGGAATTATGCTATATTGGGGCGAAGGAGCAAAGTCTGGAAATGTAGTTAAACTATCAAATAGCGATCCGGACCTAATTCGTTTATTTCTTAACTTTTTGAGAAATATCTGCGGCATAGACGAAAAAAGGCTCAAAGCGCTAATACACCTGTACCCCGACCATAACGAAAACGAGTTATTGCAATTTTGGATTAAAATCACTAATATACCAAGAGAAAGATTCTATAAGCCTTTTATCCACAAAGGTAAAAAGGGCAGCTATAAAAATAAAGTGAAATGGGGTACTTTAGCTATTAATTACCCTGATAAAAATCTTCTTAAAACACTTCTTAATTGGATCAATGAATACAGAGATAAAACCAAATTGCCATCTTAGCTCAGCTGGTAGAGCAGCCGCCTTGTAAGCGGCAGGTCGTCGGTTCAAGCCCGACAGATGGCTCAGGCACTAAAAAATAAAAACCGCCCTTCAGGGGCGGTTTTGTCAATATCTTAATAAACAGTTAATAATAAGTGAATAATTCTACCTTGAAATATCTCTATATATATTATAAGATGATATAACGATTAACTTGCTACGCCCATGCCGCAAAACGAAAAAAACCTAATCGAAAAAGTCCCGCCCCATAGCTTGGAAGCTGAGGAATCCTTACTCGGTTCTCTTTTGATTGATAAGGACGCGATTATCAAAGTGGCTGATAATATTTTGCCGCAAGACTTTTATAAAGACGCGCATAAAATAATTTACGAAACCATTAAAGAATTATACGGTAATCAAGAGCCGATTGATATTATTACTCTGTCTAATCGTCTCGAAGAAAAGAAACACTTAACAACAATTGGCGGTCGAACTTATTTGGCCCGGCTCTCCAACGTCGTCGCGACCTCGGGTAATATCGTTAACTATGCGAATATCATTCAGCGCAAGGCGACTCTGCGCCGTTTACAGCAAGCCGCGGCGGAAATAACCAATATCAGTTTTGACGAAGAACGAGAAATCGACGAAATTCTTGATGAGACGGAAAAGAAAGTTTTCGGCGTCTCCCGCAAATATTTAAAAAATGCTTTCTTGCCTTTGGATAATTTGCTCACCGCCGCTTTTGATCGTATCGACGAACTCCATAAATATAGCGGCAAGTTGCGGGGACTCACAACCGGCTTCCCCGACCTTGATAATTTACTCGCCGGCTTACAAAAATCCGACCTGATTATTTTAGCCGCCCGCCCCTCGGTCGGGAAAACCGCCTTAGCGATGGATATCGCTCGCCAAGCGGCGATTAAAAATAAGGAAGGCGTCGGTATCTTCTCGCTCGAAATGAGCAAGGAACAACTGGTTGATCGTATGATTTGTGCGCAGGCCGGCGTTAGCTTATGGAAAATGCGCACCGGTAACTTATCCGACAAAGAAGAGGACAATGACTTTGCTAAAATCGGCGAAGCCATGGGCAAACTGGCCGAAGCCCCGATTTATATTGATGACTCTGGAACCTTATCGATTATGGAAATCCGCGCCAAGGCCCGACGCTTGCAGATGGAAAAAGGTTTAGGCTTAATTGTCATTGACTATTTGCAACTTATGGAGGGTCGCGGTAAATACGGCGATAATCGCGTTCAGGAAATTGCCGAAATCAGTCGCGGTTTAAAATCAATTGCTCGTGAACTTAATATTCCGATTCTCGCTTTGGCGCAGCTATCGCGCGCCGTAGAAATGACGCATCCCGCGATTCCAAAACTGTCGCATCTGCGCGATTCCGGATCTATTGAGCAGGACGCCGACGTCGTCATGTTTATTTATCGTAAGGCCGCCGACCGCGGTTATAATCCGAATGACTTGCCGCAAGATGAAAGATATAGGGCCGAAATTCATATCGCTAAACATCGTAACGGCCCAACCGGCAAAGTCGATTTATTCTTTGACGAAACTACGGTTAGCTTCCGTAATCTATCTCATAAAGCCAGCGAACCGGCCGGCCCTGTTGAATTTTAATTTCTTAACTTTTAATAAGTAAATTTTATATGTTCAGCAAACTCAAACAGTTTAAAGACCTGCGCAGCCAGGCCAAAGTCATGCAAAACGCGTTAGCGCAAGAAACTATTACCGAAGAAAAGAACGGCGTTAAAATCGTCTTGAACGGTAATATGGAACTTATCTCCCTTAATTTAAATGAATCTTTAAATAAGAATTCCCAAGAAGAAACCTTGAAGAATTGTTTTAATGACGCCATTAAGCGCGCCCAGCGAATCATGGCCAAGAAGCTTCAGGACATGGGTGGTATTCCGGGAATGAATTAATAAATTAGGACAGAACCCAGGGGAATGTTTTTGGGGAGCGAATATTTTTATGAAATACCCGCGCGCGATTCAAAGCTTAATTGAAAAGTTGTCCGGCTTCCCGAGCGTCGGTCCGAAAACGGCTGAGCGCTATGTTTTTTATCTTTTAAAACAACCGGCCGAAAAATTAAAAGCCTTGGCGACCGCCTTAACCGAACTGCAGGAAAAAACAACCGTCTGCCATCTCTGCCAGGCAATTGCGGAAAACGATCCCTGCCCGATTTGTTCTGACGTGAACCGCCGCGGCGACGTTCTCTGTATTGTCGAAAACACGCAAGATCTTTTAAGTATTGAAGCGACAAAACAATTCGACGGCCGCTACTTTGTGCTCGGTGGCCTAATTAATACGATTAGCGACGTGAAGCCTGACGATTTGAATATTGCTAAATTAGTGAAACGTTTAAAAACTGAAAAAATTTCTGAAATTATTCTCGCCTTAAATTTTACGCTTGAAGGCGAAACAACTGCCCTATACCTTAATAAGATTCTAAAAGATCATCTAAAAATCACCCGCTTAGCCAAAGGGCTGCCGGCTGGTTCCGATTTGGAATATGCCGACGAATTAACTTTAGGGAGCGCCTTAAAAAATCGTAATACTTTATAAACCAAAAACCGAACAGGAGGAAACATGATTATCTCAGCGATTACCATTCTCGTTCTTTTGGCACTTCTGGTCGGTTATATTATTGGGCTCTTTCATAAACGAACCGACGGCGTGATGAAAATAATTTTTTTCTATCTCCGCCGCCTGCGCCCGACTCGACCGAATCTCAAGAAGCTGCCGAAGACTGCCAAAAAAGCGCCGCCCGTTATCCGCCAAAAAGGAAAATTACTTTGGCGAAAAATGTCCGGACGCTACCAGGGCCATAAACAAACCAGTAAGCCAAACTAAAAAAGTCCGCCTCCAGGAGCACGGACTTTTTAAAAAATATCTGGTTTGAGTCTTAAGCGATCTTCAAAATCTTAATCGCGGTAAACATCTGACGATGACCAACTGTTTTCTTGTATCTAGTTTTGTTCTTGTATTTAACCACGGTTACTTTCTTACCTTTGGCTGTTTCCAAAACTTCCGCTTCGACCTTAGCCCCTAAAGACGGGGTGCCTAGCTCAAAATTATCGCCCTCAGCAATAAGTAAAGTTTCTAATTTAACTTTTTTACCGATTTCCGCCTCCAATTTTTCCACTTTAAGGGTTTCACCTTCCTGGACTTTATATTGTTTGCCACCGGTATGAATGACTGCAATTTTTGCCATAAAATTTAAAAATTTAACGATTTTTGCTTAACATTTATACATCATAACAAATATTTGAAAAATGTCAACAAATAGGTTATAGTTAGCTTAGAAATCAATAAATTACGACTTATGCCTAAATTTATCATTACTGGTGGCGCGCCTTTGCATGGCGAAATTGCCGTGAAAGGCGCTAAAAACGCGGCTCTTAAAATCATCCCGGCCGCCCTTTTATCTGCCGAAACCATTACCATTAATAACCTGCCCGATATCGAAGATATCGGCAAGTCTTTTGATTTATTAATAGATTTAGGCGCGGAAATAAAGCAAAACGGCAGTTCGGCCACAATTAGTACTAAGAATGTTAATAAAATAGAACTTTTACCAAAACTCGCCGATAAGTTCCGAACTTCGGTCATGTTTGTCGGTCCGCTCTTGGCTCGCTTCGGCGAAGCTAAATTTCCTCATCCCGGAGGTTGCGTCATCGGCGCCGGTAGTCGACCAATCGATTTATTCTTAGAAGGATTCGAGGCCTTTGGGGCGACCGTGGTTGAAGACGGCCATTATTATCATGTTAAAGCCGCCAAACTTAAACCCATTAATTATTTCTTCTCAACCGTGAGTGTGACTGTGACCGAAAGTTTAATGATGACTGCCGCTCTTATTCCTGGTAAAACCACTTTACAAAATTGCGCGATGGAGCCAGAGATTGCCGCCCTTGCTGATTACTTGAATACTCAGGGCGCTAAAATTATTGGCGCGGGTACGCCGACGATGACCATTGA
>CAIQRY010000046.1 GCA_903874345.1 uncultured bacterium | reverse complement strand
CGATGACCATTGAAGGAACCAAAGAATTAAAAGCCGGCGTTTTTAACATTATTCCCGATCGGATTGAAACCGGTTCCTTTGCTTTAATGGCCGCCGCGACTAAATCCGAAATTAAAATCACAAACTGCAATCCCGAACATATTTTAAGCTTACTAACTATTTTTGATAAAATTGGTGTGCCTTATGAAACTGGTGCCGACTGGCTCTTAGTTAAAAAAGCGAAAGAAATTAAAGCCTACGATATTAAGACGCATGAATATCCCGGCTTCCCGACCGATCTCCAGTCTCCTTATATCGTTTTAATGACTCAAGCCCTTGGCAATTCCCTGATCCAGGAAAATATTTATGATCGCCGCTTACTTTGGACTGATATGCTTTCCCAAATGGGGGCGAATATTGTCATGTGCGATCCGCATCGCATCGTCGTCGTCGGTCCGACTTGTTTATACGGCAAAAAATTAATTAGTCCGGACATTCGCGCCGGAATTGCGCTTGTCATCGCCGCCTTAATTGCCAACGGCACAACCGAAATTGATAATATTTATCAAATTGACCGCGGTTATGAAAAACTTGATGAGCGTTTACGGAATTTAGGCGCTAATATTTCTCGCGAGGCCTAATATGTCAAAAAGAATCCGCGATTCACTTTTCATTGCCTTTGTTTTTCTCTTCATCGTTTTGACGATTCTCGTTTCGCTTTACGCGACTGGTTATAAATTTAATTTGCGCTGGCCCCCAAGGCTCAGCGCAATTTTAGTTAAGACTGGCATGCTCGTGGTCGACACTAATCCGTCGGGTGCGATTATTTATTTAAATGACAAGCCCCAAACCAATCCGGTTTTAAGTGTATTTTCTAAGAATTACGTCACAACGAATGCGAAAATAAAAAATATTTTACCGGGTCAATACGATTTACGCCTGGAGCGCGACGGTTACTGGCCCTTCACGGGAAAAATAAACATTTATTCCGGCCAGACCTCATTCGTTGAAAACGTTAATCTTTTTCGAAATAACTTGCCCATGCTAGTCGCAACCTCAACAACTAGCAACTTACTTTTAAGTCCTAATCGTCAATATCTTTATGCCGTAGCCGATGCTAAAATCATCAATTTAAAAACGGAACAGGTTAGAAATTTACCGAGCACGGCCAGGACGACTGGCACTTTTACTCCTAATAATCAAGTTTTGTCTAGCGGCGATATTTACGACCCGGAAACGACTGGAAATGATATTAGCTATAATAAAATTATTGGCACTGGAGCTACTAACTGGTATTACGAAGACTCGACTGGCCGTTTATATTATCAAACCGCTGGCGCCTTGAACCGTTTAGAAAATAATGGGAAGACCAGCACGACTCTTTTAAGCGGCAATAATTTCTTAAGCTACGAGCCACGCGGCGATCATTTATTTGTCGTCGTAAGCGAAAAAAGCTCATCGGGGAGCGAAGCAGGCAAAACCAGTTTGCGCGACTATAATTTAAAAACTGGTAATATTGATAATCAATTAACCTTGCCGCCGACCGGCGAGTACCGCTTTGTTTTTGACAATCGGCCTTATCTGAGTTTGTATGACGATAAAAATAAAACTTTATATTTAATTAATCCCTCTTCCTTAAGCAGCCCGGAAGCCATTAATAATATCTTGGGGTGGCAATGGGCGAGTGATACTCAACTCTTCTATTATAATAATTGGGAAATCTATTCCTTCGATACTAATCGAAATAGCACAAGTTTAATTACTCGCGTTGGCGAAACGATTACCGGTTTAACTTTAGGGAGCGGTAATTATTTGATTTTCTTAACCGACCGCGGGCTCAGCGCCGTCGATTTTAAAGCTGGCGTTTCGACTTCGCTATTTCGAGCCGAAAAAATTAATAGTGCGGTCTTGGACACGAGAAATAATACCTTATACTTCGAGGCCCATCTTGGGCAAAGCGACGGAATTTATAAATTACTTTTGCAGTAAGTTACGAAATATAAAAAACACTCTTCCGAAAAGAGTGTTTTTTATTTTATTAAAATATAGCTTTTTAATTTTTGCCTAATTCCTTAATTAATTTTTTCAAATCCTCTCCAATTTCCTTATCTTTCAAGCCTAGCTTTAGAGTCGCTTTAATATAATTAAACTTATTTCCGGTATCGAGCCATTCCCCGTCTAATTTCTTGCCGTATAATGCCTTACCGGATTTAAGGAGTTCGTCATAAGCGTCAGCTAAACGAATTTCGCCAGACTTCCCGGTTTTCATTCGGGCCAAAATTTTCATGATGTCCGGCGTAATCACATTTATCCCGACCTGGACTAAATTCGAGGGCGCTTCGCTAAGCGCTGGTTTCTCTACGAACTTTTTGATTTCATAAACCCCGTTTCCTAAATCAAGACCATCAATCACCCCGAACTGACTGACTAAGTGATGCTCAACTTCCGCTAAACCGATAACCGAGTCGCCGTATTTTTCATAAACTTCTATCACCTGCTTAACCGGCGAAACTTCCGCGTCGTATAATGAATCTCCAAAAACCACGACGATTGCCTCGTCCTCGCCGACTAAATGCGCCGCGCAATTAACGGCGTGCCCGTCGCCCAAGGGGATCGGCTGGCGCACATAGGAAAATTTGGCGAGGTTAGAAATTTCCTGAACTTTCTTAACGAGGTCGAGTTTGTTTTTTTCCACGAGCGTTTTTTCAAGCTCAAAAGAATAATCAAAATGATCCTCAATTGACCGTTTGCCGCGGCCGGTGACGAAAATTATTTCTTCAATTCCAGCTTTAACCGCCTGCTCGACTAAATATTGGATGGCGGGCTTGTCGACCACCGGCATCATCTCTTTGGGCATGGCTTTGGTCGCGGGTAAAAAGCGCGTACCAAAACCGGCGACCGGAAAAATAGCTTTATTAATTTTAGACATAACACTTTAAATTATTCATCTCCACTTTAAAAAATACTTGAACCAAGAAAAAATATGAATCCAGGTCAAACGATCATGAAAAATAGCGATATACCAGGCGTGTTTGGCGCTCTCCCGCTGGTGATCATGAATGACCACGGCTTCCGGATTATAAATAACTTTGAGATCGCGCGCCGCCATTTGCCGGCCCAAATCCGTATCTTCGAAATACATAAAATACCGTTCGTCGAAACGCGGTTTGAAAATCTCTCCTGTTTTTAAATTTATTTCCCGTTTAAACATGAGGCAGGAACCCATGAGCCAATCAACCGCTTGAATAGAATTATGATCAAAGTCGTTCATGGTAAAACGATCGCGGCTCGCCTTAAAAAAATTACCTAAGAAAGTCCGGCGTAAGACCGGCATGAAAAAACTCGGGAAACGGGAGCAAGAATATTGCAGGGTCTTATCCGGATAAAGCAGTTTTGGACCGACGATTCCCGCCCCCGGATTATTTTTTAAATAATTTAATAAAATCTTTATCGCCTCCGGAGTTAAAATCGTATCCGGATTTAAAATTAAGGCATATTCGCCAACGGCGGCCTCAAGACCTAAATTATTACCGCCGCCCATACCGAGATTCTTCTGACTTATAATTAATTTAGTTTGTTGATTAGTCGCGATTAAATCTTTTAGGTCTTCCTTAGAATTATTTTCAACGATTACTATTTCATAGCTTAAGCCGTTTAAATCCGCGCGCCCTAAAGATGCTAAGCAATTACTTAGTTTATCTCGGCTTTTATAATTAACAATAATAATCGATAAATCCATATTAGATTATTTTTTTAACAAGTTGCCAATATAAATCAAATAAAGGGTTAACTAAATACTTAAGGATGGGGTTGGCAATTTCCTGAAATTCAATTCGTCCCGAAAAATTCTGAGCGATAGTCGAAAAGGGGACGACTTTGAATTGTTTAATCCGTCGCCGCTCGGCGCGCATCTTAACATAAGTCCCTTCCTGAAAAAAATAAGCGTAAATTTTTATCTCGCTCTTGAACCAGCCGTTAACGAGCGAGTAACCAAGCATGCCCAGGTCCATAATGATGCCTGGCAAACCGATGAGAATAAAAAAATAAGTCGGATAAAAAGTAAAAATCGTGAGATAGCGATTACGTTCCATGTAATAAAGCATCTTCACGCTTCGGGAAAATTCATATTTATGATAAATGACGGAGCGCGGCGCTAAAATAATTTGGTAACCCGCTAATTTTGCCTTTAGGCTTAATTCAAGGTCATCATGATACATGTAGTATTCTTCGTTATAACCGCTAATCTTCTCTAAGACTTCCCGGCGGATAATAAATGAACAACCGCTGGCATAACCCTTAATCTCCGGGTAGCCCGCGATTTCCCTATCCTCTTCGCCATAGCCGTCCGTAAAACCAAAACCGAGAAAATGAATAATATTGCCCAGGCTATTAATTTTCGGTTTTGTTTTTTCGTCTTCGTTTCTCGGGTAAAGCAGAATCTTCGACTGGGCGAGTCCGGCTTGGAAATTTTCCTCAAGTGCCTTAACTAATTCACTAAGCCAAGCCGCCGGCATTTCCGTATCCATATTAACCATGACTACGTAGTCGCAGGCGTCTTGCTGAGATTGTTTAAAGCCAAGATTCCCGGCCGCCGCGTAATTACCGTCCGTGCGAGGCAAAATCAGCGCTTCCGGATAATTTGTTTTCAAGAAACTAAGTGACTCCACTGTCGACGCATTATCAATAATATAAATTTGAACCGATTCAGCCGGATAATCTTGGCGGCGTAAAGCGTCGCGAAGAGGCGCTAAATATTTATTCGCGTAATCCTGATAATTAATTAAAATTATTCCGACTTTTTTAGGCATAAAATCTGAAGACATGATTAACAGCTGAAAAAGCTAATCTAGAATTATAAATTATATTTATTATAAGCCAATAAATCAAGACCAACTATTTTATCTTCTAATATTTTGCTATAATAATTATATTGTTAAGTTTTGCCTCAATGTTTAAGCAACTAGCGCGAGAAAAATAAAGATCCCCGACTCGGGGATTTTTATTTTATAAAAACATCCGTACTAGTTCCCAAACCACTTCTAAAATTATTGCTTCCCAGGCGGACTCCCATTTCCGAAAATATTTAACCATTGACGCGCCAAAATACTTCTGTGCTTGCCCGCGCGGCACCTGTTTAAAACTCTGGCCAACATAGTCAAGACAACGACTGGCGGGCGTATACCAAACCGTGCCGCCTAATTTATAAACCTGGCGACAAAAATCAACCTCTTCAAACCAAATAAAATATTGTTCATCTAAGAGCGGCAAATTTTCTCCGCTTATTTTTTGATAACTAGCGCGATTAATTAAAAAGAAAGCGCCGCGGATAGAATCAACCGGTGCCGCCTCTTCATAATTAAAATCACTGGCTAAATATTTATTTACTATACCCGGAAAAAGATGCGGCAATTTCAAGGCAATCATTAACTGATCAAATAATTTCGGAAAACGGCGAACTTGCTTAATCGTTTCCCCTTGTTCATTAATCAAACGACAACCAATAACCGTCGCCTCTGGGTTTTGTCTGGCCCAAATCAAAGTTTTACTTAAAGTATCGGGTTCAACCTGCATGTCCGGATTAAGCAGCAAAATAAATTGGCCGCTTGTTTCCTTGATTGCCTGATTATTCGCGGCGGCAAAGCCGCGATTATCCGAATTAGTAATTAATTTGACCTGCGGAAATTCCGCGCTCACCAGGGCAGTGCTCCCATCGGTTGAATTATTATCAACCACAAAAACCTCAAATTTAAAATCGCCTTGAGATTTAAACAAGGTGGCTAAATTATTTTTTAATTTATCCTTCACATTCCAAGAGACGATAACGACTGATAAATCCATAATTATTTATCCTTACTGATTTTAATTAATTTTAATCTTTCCCCAGCGCCGCTTAAAATTTTAACTTGATTTTTAGCGACTTTAAATTCCTGCGCTAAAAATTTTATCAATTCTAAATTGGCTTTATTCTTTTCTGGCGCGGCGGCCACCGCAATTTTCAAAGTCTCGTCCGCCATTTCTTCTCTGAATTCATTACGCGGCGCACCCGGCACGACTTTAATTCTAAGATAAATTTCTTTATTTTTAGCCAAATTTTCTAAATACTTTTCTATCATTTTAAGACATTAAATTTACTTTACTTTAAACTATTTTTAACCTAAAATCACTAATTACAGTTTAACCTCTTTTTAAGCTTTTTTGAAGCCCGGCTG
>CAIQRY010000045.1 GCA_903874345.1 uncultured bacterium | reverse complement strand
GACGACCTGGTTCGGCACCTCGATGTCGGCTCGTCGCATCCTGGGGGTGGAGAAGCTCCCAAGGGTTGGGCTGTTCGCCCATTAAAGCGGCACGCGAGCTGGGTTCAGACCGTCGTAAGACAGGTCGGTCTCCTATCCACTGTGGTCGTGGAAACTTGAAGAGGCCCTTCCTTAGTACGAGAGGACCGGGAAGGACGAAGCTCTAGTGTACCTGCTGTTCTACCAAGGGCATTGCAGGGTAGCTACCTTCGGTTAAGATAAGCGCTGAAAGCATCTAAGCGCGAAGCTGTCTCTGAGATTAGGTTTCATAGACTGGTTAGAGATTATAACCTTGATAGGCCGCAGGTGTAAGCCCAGCAATGGGTTGAGCCGAGCGGTACTAATAAGTCGTTTGATTTTCCCACATTTTTGCTTTTAAAGTGTTCTAATATCTTTATTTCAATTGTTAATATAAACAATGGTCTAAAAGACACCATTGTTCTGGTGGTTTCGCGAAGGGGTCACACCTGATCCCATTCCGAACTCAGAAGTTAAGCCCTTCAGCGCCGATGATACTTGGGCCTGAGCCCTGGGAAAGTAGGTCGCCGCCAGAACTATGGTGTTTTTTAATTGGATAAGTTAGAATATATAAAACCAAAAGTCCTTTGCCATGAAAAAAATTTGTATCAACACCGTTCGGAATCTACCGGGTATTCAGAAGATTATTGATGTTTGTGCCGCCTTCGGTCGCACCTGGGGCCGTAAAGGCTCGCCGCTTCACGGCAGCCATATTGCCTTTATTACGGAAGATGAAGTCGTTCTCCTAATTCAGAATAAGAAAACAGGAAAATTACGTCTTCTCAATTTCGGTAAATGTAGCCGTGGTTTACTGGCCGAAACAATTGCCGTTGAACTCGAAGAAAATAATATTACTCTCCAGGAAGAGGAAGAGTAAACTTTAACAAGCTAAGTTAAAATCAAACCATCAATTAAGATGGTTTTTTATTTAATTTTAGCCAATATTTATCAAGTAATTAGGTTTGCTCGGGAGCCTAAAAAATGGTAAAATTAGGTAAGAAATATATGCGCCAAATTCTTGACCTTCATATTCATTCCCGTTTCTCTCGCGCCTGCTCACCGCAGCTCCTTTTGGCGAACATTGATCGCGTCTGTCGGACGAAGGGCGTTGATATTATCGCGACCGGCGATTTTACCTATCCTGATTGGTTTACCTCGATTAAGAAAGAATTAACTGAGACGGCGCTCGGAAGCGGTTTGTATAAATTAAAAATTGCGGTCGACGATAAGATAAAATTCATTTTATCGACGGAAGTGGCTTTGATTTATAAAGACGCGGATAAAGTCCGCCGAATTCATCTCGTTATTCACGCACCAAGTATCGCGGCCGCGGAAAAACTAAATAAACAACTAGATAAAAAATATAATATCCGTTCGGACGGTCGTCCGATTTTAGGGATTAAAGCGCCGGAGCTCGTCAAATTAATTTTAGATATTGACCCCCGTTTTCTAATCTATCCGGCCCATATTTGGACACCTTGGTTCTCGGTATTTGGTTCGAAATCAGGCTTTAATACTTTAGAAGAATGTTTCCATGACCAAACCAAACATATTTATGCTTATGAAACCGGCTTATCAAGCGATCCGGAAATGAATTGGCGCTTATCGTCTCTAGATAAACTAACAGTTCTATCTAACTCTGACGCTCATAGCTTAAATAATATCGGCCGCGAAGCGAATGTGATGGAAATTAGTGAACCAGTGACTTACACCAAAATTTATCAGAACATAAAAAATAAAACCGGGATGGAGTCGACAATTGAGTTCTATCCAGAAGAAGGAATGTATCATTTTGATGGTCATCGAGATTGTCGTTTTAGCTGCGAGCCGGCCGAGAGCCGGAAATTAAAGAATATTTGCCCGGTTTGTCATAAGCCGCTTATTATTGGTGTCCTTAATCGAGTCGAAGAATTAGCGGACCGACCGCTTGGTTTTAAGCCGAAAAATGTGGTCGGCTTTAAAAAACTCGTGGAATTAGATAAGATTATAGCGGAAGCTTTAGGCATTAAGAGTCGCCAGTCCTTAAACGTCCAGAAAGAATACCAGCGTTTGATTGCGGCCTATGGCTCAGAACTCCATATTTTGCTTAATTTAGATCTGTCTCGGATGAATAAAGAAGTAGATTCTCGGATTATCGAGGGTCTTAAACGGGTCCGCGCCGGCGAATTAATAATTAAGCCTGGTTTTGATGGTCAGTATGGAGAAATAAATATTTTTTCGGCCGATAACAAGCCTGGCCAGCAAGACGCTTTATTATAATTATATGGCTAATGTCAGTCGCTCCCTAGGTAGTTTTTTGCTCATTGTCGGTTTTTTAGTTTTAACCGCTTTGGCCGCTGTTTTATACGGCGGAAGCCCAGCTCAAAAAGAGAAAGCGCAGCAAAATGTTTTTTGGGCTACGGCGCGGGTGATGGCCGACACTTTTTGGACTTCGCTCACGGCGGCATCGCAAAATGTACCGCCGAACGATGTTTCGGTCGCCTCTGATTTTGTTTCGGTCGCCAAAGAGCGTTTTCAAACTGAATGGCAGACTAATGATACGGCCGCGGCCTTATCCGACGTTCATAATTTTATTAATTTAGAAAAAATAGATAACGGAATGATAATAAGTTTACGGTCGAAAAATGGGGAGGAACGTAAAATACCGTTGTCTTGGAACTTTCTGAAACGTTAGATAGTATAATTTCTAAAAAACGCTCTTAATTATAGAAATTTGGCGTTATTTCAACTTAGAATTATTTTATCTTTATTTAATTTAGAATTAAAGAATATTTAACAGTTTGCCGATTAACAAAATGTTATAATTAAATTATTAATAAATATTAAAAATATAAACGTATGAAAACAGAAAAAAAGACCGGCGAATCCATGAATAAATCGGCGCACGGCGAAGACTCGACTAAGAAAGAAGAGGCAGCCATGAACGCTATTGAGCAAATTCGCAGCCGTTTTGGTGAAGGAGCAATTATGAGATTCGGCGAAATGCCGAAAACGAATGTGGATGCTATTTCGACTGGTTGTTTATCTTTAGATATTGCCACTGGCGTTGGCGGCGTACCCCGCGGTCGCGTGATTGAAGTCTATGGCCCGGAATCATCTGGTAAAACAACTTTAGCACAACATATTGTTGCCGAAGTGCAAAAAACGGGTGGGATTGCCGCCTTCGTTGACGCGGAACACGCGCTTGATCCGGAATATGCCGCTAAAATCGGCGTGAATGTTAAAGAAATGTTGCTCTCGCAGCCGGATAGTGGGGAACAAGCGTTAGAAATCGTCGAAACTTTAGTGCGATCCAACGCGGTAGACGTCGTTGTTGTCGATAGCGTCGCGGCTTTAGTCCCGCAGAAAGAAATCGAAGGAGAAATGGGTGACCAGCACATGGGCCTCCAAGCCAGACTCATGAGTCAAGCGCTAAGAAAACTAACTGGTGCGATTAGCAAAACTAAAACAGTGGTTATTTTTATTAATCAGATTAGAAATAAGATTGGCGTTTTCTTTGGTAATCCGGAAACTACGACGGGAGGTAATGCTTTGAAATTTTATTGTTCGATGCGCATTGAAGTTCGTCGGGCGGCGCAGATTAAACAGGGTGAAAGCATTATTGGTAACCGCGTCAAAGTTAAAATCGTAAAAAATAAGGTAGCCGCGCCTTTTCGAACTTGCGAATTTGATATCATGTATAACGAAGGTATTTCTTGGGCCGGCGATTTGGTTGATTTAGGCGTTGAATATGGCGTGATTAAGAAAAATGGCAATTCTTATACTTTTGGAGAAATAAAACTTGGCGTCGGCCGCGAGACGGCGAAGAAATTTATTAAGGGCGATAAGAAATTAGCCGTGGAAATTAGAAAAGCGATCATGGCCGAAGTAAAGAGTAAAGAGATTGAGAGTAATAAACAATAAATATATGGCTTCTAGCCTGGTTATTTCCGTCGGTGGTTCAATTATTGTGCCGGCGGGCGGGATTGATGCAGCCTATGTCAAAAAATTTCGGTCTTTTATTCTAAACCAAGTTAAAACTGGGAAAAAATTCTATTTAGTCATCGGCGGCGGAACAACCGCGCGAGAGTATCTGAGAGCAGCCGCCACGATTGCTAATTTTGGCCAGGCAGCAGGTGATTGGCTAGGAATCAGCGCGACGCGTCTGAATGCGCAGTTTATTAAAACGATTTTTGGTCGTCTAACTCATTCGGAAGTAATTATTGATCCGACGAAAAAGATTAAGACGAGTAAGTCGATTGTTATTGTTGCGGGTTATAAACCAGGCTGGTCCACGGATTATTGCGCTGCTTTAATTGCCAAAGCTAATCACGCTAAGACCATTATCAATTTGTCCAATATCGACTATGCTTATGATCGCGATCCGAGAAAGTATCCGGAGGCCAAAAAATTAAAGCAAGTGACTTGGCCGGAATTTCGGAAAATTGTGGGTAATGTTTGGCGTCCCGGGCTTAATGCCCCCTTTGACCCGATTGCTTCTCGACTGGCCGCTAAGTTAAAAATGAAAGTGATAATTGCTAATGGTCATAATCTGAATAATTTAAGCGCTTGTTTAAACGGAAAGAAATTTAAGGGTACGGTTATTGATTAAAATTGTAAAATAAAAAACACCCGGTCTACTCCGGGTGTTTTTAAATTATTTTTGTTGAGGTTTTTTATCAAAGAGTTTACTTAAACGTTTAAAAATAGTTTCCACGTGACCATGGCCGCTAACCGTGAGAAGCTTCTTTTGTTTTTGATAATAGTCGATAATCGGTTGCATTTCGCGGCGGTAAATTTTAAATCTTTTTTTAATAGTCGAAACGTTATCATCGCTGCGCCCCGATGTTTTAGCGCGTTTAATTATTCTTTTCAAACTTTCTCTTTCCCCGACTTCCAAATTAAGGACGGTTTTTAATTTTCGGTCCTCGGCGCCTAAAACTTTATCTAGCTCTCGCGCCTGACTAACCGTGCGTGGAAAGCCGTCGAAGACAAACCCCAGGGCGTGAGGGTGTTTCTTGATTTGTTTCTCAATAATGGTATTAATTAGTTGGCTGGGGACGAGACGACCGGCTGCGAGATATCTTTTAATTTTATCGCCGAGTTCACCGCGTTTAATCTCCTGACGCAAAATTTCGCCACTGGAGAGGTGGACTAAGCCGTATTTTTCCGCGAGTAATTTAGCCTGAGTTCCTTTGCCGGCCCCAGGCGGGCCGAAGATAATGACATTTTTCATATTTGAGACATTGGTATTATATAGGAAATTTTATTTTTCGCCAAGACGGAAATGACATCAAAAACCGACCCTTGAGTCGGCTTTTAATTATTCGTCGTTTTCATTATTTAAATCTGGTAAATTTTCATAGAAGTTTTCGTTTTCATCGGGCGGTTGTAAACCTTTAGTTCTTTCCGCTTCTTGTTTCCCGCGGCGATATCTTTCCTCGCGCAAACCGGGAGCGCCGGGGTTTAGTTTTGAGTTATAATTTTTGTATAAACCGAGCTTATTGCCAACACGGTTACCCTATGGTGTTCGTCCGCGACCGGAATAAAATTTATGGATTGAATGGGGATTATCACGCCCCATTTTTTCGGTGAACTCTTCATTCTTGGCCTTCTCCGGCGTATCTTCTTTAGTTTCGTTAGCGTCCAACTGCCCTAATCTCTTATTATTAACGATTTCTTCCTGGATAGACTGCCTCGCTTCGCGGAGTAAACGTTCGGTTTGACCATCTAATTGCTCAATCGGAGTTGATCGGCCATCCGCATCTGTAAAGACTTCGGGTTTCTGACCATAATTTTTGGCCGCTTGTGTCTTTTTAACATATTCATCTTCAAACTCTTCAACCGTCTTGCGGCCATTAAGTCGCTTATTGGGAACGTAGTCCTTTTTATCCTTTAAATTTTTATCGACTCGATTTATAATTTTTCCTTCTTCTTGGCGAAGGCGGTTAAAATTGAATAACCCCATATGTTTAGGATGAAGATTAAATTTTGGTGCCCCGTGCAGGATTCGAACCTGCGACCATCTCGTTAAGAGCGAGCTGCTCTACCAACTGAGCTAACGAGGCCTATTCATATTTTAAATGTGGCGGGGGCGGGGCTCGAACCCGCGACCTTAGCGTTATGAGTGCTACGCTCTAACCAGCTGAGCTACCCAGCCTCTATAAACTTAATCAATTATAAATGTGCGCCCGGTAGGATTCGAACCTGCAACCCCTTGGTCCGAAGCCAAGTACTCTATCCAGTTGAGCTACGGGCGCCAATAAAACGCCCTCCCGTCTAGGATGAAATTCCTGGAAGTTGCGGGCGTCTTGTTTTATCTTTTTCCTTTAAGAGCTTGCTTCAGGTGGTAACCGGTCTTGAACTTCGCGACCTTAACCGCCGGAATCGTGATTCTCTCATTCGGCTTCTGTGGGTTTACTCCGCCGCGAGCATAACGAACGCGGGAGAGGAAAGTGCCGAAGCCGGCAATGGTCACCTCGCGATCATTCTTAAGCTCTTCAATGATGGTGTCGGTTAGGACATCCAGCATTTTTTCCGCCTGTTTCTTGTTCAGCCCTTCGACATCATGGTAAATTTTGTCGATGAGTTGTGCTTTGTTCATATATTTATATGTTTAGCTTTTTTGGGCTTGAAAGGGGCTGTTTTTGGGCCTAACGGGCGTATTCGGTTACCCGCATCTCCCTAATAACATTAACCTTTATCTCCCCTGGGTATTTTAGCTCAGTTTCTATCTTTTTTGCAATATCCCTGGCCAAATTATAGGCTTTAAAGTCGTCGATCTTATCGGGCTGGACAAAGACGCGGACTTCGCGTCCGGCTTGTATGGCGAAGGCTTTTTCAATGCCCTCGAAAGAAGTCGCAATCTTTTCGAGCTCTTCTAAGCGCTGTAAGTAGTTTTCATAGTTGTCATTTCTCGCGCCCGGACGAGCCGAAGAAATAGCGTCGGCGACTTTAACAATAACAGAGATAAGGCCGGCCGGTTTATCATCATGATGGGTCTCAATCGGAGCAATAATTTCTGCCGGAAGGTGAAATTTTTTAGCAATGTCGCGACCAATCTCGGTATGATTGCCCTGAACTTCATGATCGACTGCTTTGCCAATATCATGAAGCAAACCACCTTTTTTGGCTAAGGTCACATCCGCCCCTAACTCTTCGGCGAGCATGGCCGAGAGATGAGCGACTTCAATGGAGTGGCGCAAAGCATTCTGACCATAGCTCGTGCGGTATTTTAAGCGGCCGATGATCTGTACTAACTTAGGATCGAAGCCGGTCACACCAACTTCATATAAAGCTTCTTCACCCGCCTTCTTAATATCTAAAGCAATGTCTTTTTTAGCGCTTTCAACCGCTTCTTCGATTTTTGTCGGGTGAATACGGCCGTCTTTTATTAAATAATCTAAAGTCTTTTTAGCAATATGGCGACGAATTAGAGAAAAACCGGAAACCGTAATCGCGTTCGGGGTATCATCAACAATAATTTCCACGCCCGTCATTTGTTCAATCGCTTTAATGTTACGACCTTCGCGGCCAATAACGCGACCCTTCATCTCGTCGTTCGGCAAATCAACCGTCGTGGTCGTTAGTTCAACCGTATAATTAGAAACCATACGTTGCATGGCCAGAGCCATAATATCTTTCGCTTTTTCGCCCAAAGAATCTTCGGCATCATTCTCTAATTTTTTTACACGCACCATTAAGTCCTCGGCACTTTTTTCCTCGATGCTCTTAAGTAGGATGTCCTTGGCTTCGGCTTGGGTTAAACGAGAAATTTGTTCTAATTTCGTTTCTTGTTCAACTTTAATATTCTTAATTCGTTCTTTGATCTCCTGGACTTCATTAACCTTGTCGTATAATTTCTGTTGTTTGTCTTGGAGGTCTAAAAGTTTTTGGGAAAAAGAATTTTCCCGCTGCTCTAGACGTTTCTGCAAATTGTTAATGTCATTACGGCGCAGGGCTTCTTCTTTTTTAGACTCTTCAATAATTTTTAAAGCCTTGTCTTGGGCCTTAAGCAAGAGATCTTTTTCTTTAAGTTTAGCATCGCCAATGATTTTCTCGGCTTTATCTGCCGCGCTCGAAATTTTTACACTCGCTGACTTCTTGTAATATAAATAGCCAATAAAAAAACCACCGGCTAAGACCACAGCGTACAAAACATACTGTAAATACTCCATATAAAATGGCGCTGTTCTCAGGAATTAAGGTGGTGACTCAAATTATTATTAAATTAAGAAAAATAACCACGCGGCAAGCGTTATTTCAGAAGCGAGGCGAACCCCGTATTTGTATTTTTTTTGGCTAAAATAGCGTAAAAAAACAGAGAATACATAACTAATTAAACTTCGAAAATAATTTTTAGCGACAATAAGCAGTGGTTTTTGGCAATAATAATTCCTGGAAACAAGCGGTATTAAATAATTTATAAACTTTACAGACTTACTTTAGCATTTAAATATGGATTTGGGAAGGGGGCGTCCATTTAGCTTCATAATTGACTAAACGCCAATAATAAAGTAATATTAAAGCACAACTAAAGCTTTTAGCCTATGAATATTACCGAGTTAGCGAGAATTTTAAGAATCAGTCCTCAAGAGTTGCGCGATCTATTGCCGCAGCTCGGTTTTGCGATTGGCCAAAAAGCCATCAAAGTCGATAATAATACGGCCAAAAAAATCATTAAGGATTGGCCTTTCTTGCGCCGGGAATGGGAACAGAAGAAAATGGCCGCGGCGAGTAAAAAGCAGGATGAGGTTTTATTAAAAGACAAGAAGAGTATTAGTATTCCTTCGGTTATTACTGTTCGCGCTTATGCGGAATTAGCCGGTATTCCGGTTAATCGCGTCTTAGCCGAACTTATGAAGAATGGCGTCTTTACTTCGATTAACGAAAAGATTGATTTTGATACCGCGTCGATTATTGGCGAAAATTTGAATTTGGAAGTAACTTTGGCCGAAAAGACCGGGATTGAAGAAGACCATCAAGAAGATAAAAAACTGGAAGCGATTTTAGCGAATGAAGAAAAGAAGGATTTGAAAGATCGGCCGCCCGTGATTGTTGTCATGGGTCATGTTGATCATGGAAAAACGAAATTACTCGATTCGATTCGTAAAACCAATGTCATGGCCGGTGAAGCCGGGGGCATTACACAACATATCGGCGCTTATCAGGTAACGCGTAAGGGTCGAGTTTTAACTTTTATTGATACGCCAGGGCATGAAGCCTTTACAGCCATGCGCAGTCGCGGCGCGAAAGTCGCGGATATCGCGATTTTAGTCGTCGCCGCTGATGACGGTGTTAAACCGCAAACCGTGGAAGCTTTTCGGATTATTGAGGCGGCAAAAATTCCGTATCTGGTCGCGATGAATAAGATTGATAAACCGACGGCCGATATTAATAAGACGAAACAAGAATTATCGACACAACTTAATATCTCACCGGAAGATTGGGGCGGTAAGATTATTTGCGCGCCGATTTCCGCGAAAGAGGGAACTGGCATTGAAGAATTATTAGATATGGTTTTACTGGTCGCGGAAACGGAAGCAATTAGTTTACAGGCGAATCCAGAAGCCTTAGCCGCTGGTACCGTGGTTGAATCGAATGTTGATAAAGCGGCCGGACCGGTCGCGACCATTTTAGTACAGAATGGGACGCTCCGAGTCGGCGATCAATTATGTTTTAATAATGTTGTTTATGGTAAAGTAAAATCTTTAAAAAATTATAAGGGCGAAGAAATCGTCGCGGCGGGGCCGTCGACACCGGCTAAAATTTTGGGTCTCAAGATTTCTCCGGCCGTGGGCGATATCTTAACGGTGGGCGAAGGCGAAAAGGTTCGCTTGAATCGTATGAAAACCAACGCCCCGACGCCGGATATTAGCGCCTCGGTTAACGACGATAACGCCGAAGATAAGACGCCGAAAGTAAATATCATTATTAAGAGTGACTTTTTAGGTTCAGCCGAAGCCATTGAAGAATCATTAATGAAATTAAATAATGAAAAAGTAAAAGCCAAAATTATTTCCAAAGGTCTGGGTTATATTACGGAAGGCGATGTGAAACGTGCTGAAGACAGTGCCGCAAAAATTGTCGGTTTTAACGTTAAGATGTCGCCGGCGATTGAAAATCTGATTCGCGAAAAGCAGGTGACGGTTAAAACCTTCTCTATTATTTATGATTTAATTAAATTTGTTAAGGATGAGATGCAGCTACTCGTTAAACCGGAAATTAATCGCATCGAGCTCGGTCGTTTAAAAGTTTTGGCGGTTTTCCGAACGGAAAACAATAGCCAGATTGTCGGCGGCAAGGTGCTCGACGGGCTTATTAAAAATAATAGCTTGATTGAAGTGCGCCGCGGCGATGATTTTATTGTGGTTGGAAAATTAACGCGTCTCCAGGCCGGTAAACAGGACGTCGATGAAGTTAATAAAGATCAGGAAGCGGGTTTAAGATATGAAGGTAAACCAGTCGTTCAGGTGGGGGATATTTTACAGGTTTACCGCGAGGAAAGAATCGTCGATAAAATTTAATATGTCTAAGATTCCCAGGATTAATGAATTGATTTTAGAAGAATTAGCTAATGCCGTTAACCGCGAGGTCGGTATTCCTGATGCTTTGATTACAATTTCCTATGTCGAATGCTCACCGGATTTAAAACGAGCACGTATCGGTTTTTCGGTCTTACCGGATAAACTAGCCGGGACAACGATGCATAAATTAAAAGCCGCCACGAGCCAGCTCGTCCCAATTTTAAAAGCGCGGACGCGACTGCGCAAGATTCCGCATTTGGTTTGGGAATTTGACGCGACCGAGCGGGAAGCCGGGAAGATTGAGAAGCTGATTCAGGAGGCGAATGAACAATAAAACGAGAATTTAAAGATGTCCGGCTTGGCTGGACATTTTTTAAATTTCTCGCTAGAATAGGGGATTATGAATTTAATTGAAAAACTTCAACTGGCCTATCAACTTATTCGAGAATCCCGGCAGCTTTTGATTATTGGGCATACTTCACCCGACGCGGATGCGATTTCTTCAATGAGCGCTATGATTGATTTGGCTTCCGGTCTGGGTTCGGAAATTTGTGCTTATGCCGAAAATAAACCGGCCGGCGCTTATGATTTTATTCCTCACGAACATTTAATTACTGATCAGGCGCCGGATGATTTACGTATTTTTGATACGATTTTGATTTTAGATTGCGGCGCGATTTCGCGGACCGCGATTGAGGAGCGGTTACGAAAATTATTAATTTTACCGGGTGAGTCGCGACCCTTCATCATCGAATTCGATCATCATCAGCCGGTAGAAACCTATGCTGACTTAGAAATCCGTTTAACCGAGAAGGCGTCGACGACGGAAGTGATTTATCAGTTTTTCAAAATCAATGAATTAGAAATTAATAAGAACGTAGCGAATTGTATTTTAATTGGTTTAATGACAGACACGGGGCATTTTTTACACGCTAATTCTTCTCGTGAGGCGATTGCCATTTCTTCGGAAATGCTACTCGCCGGCGCGTCACTTCCCAAGATTATTGATCACACGGTTCATAATAAAAGCTTTTCCGCCTTAAAAGTTTGGGGCCGCGCTTTGGAAAATTTGAAATTTAATAAGGACACCGGTTTAGCCGCTTCCGCTTTGACCACTCAAGAATTAGACGAACTGTTACCAAAGGAATTAAGAGAGGCCAACGCCGACTTATTTGGTGATATTGTATCTTTTTTAGCGTCACTCGCCGGTGTTCGGGTGGCCTTGCTTTTGAGGGAGGAAGGCGCTAAAGTAAAAGGCAGTCTAAGAACAAATGACGAGGACGCTGATGTCGCGAAAATTGCGCAAAATTGGGGCGGTGGCGGTCATAAAAAGGCATCCGGGTTCTCAATTGAAGGCCGTTTAGCGCGAACCGAAACCGGCTGGAAAGTCGTTAAATAATATAAAATAAAGATAAAAATAAGCGAAGTTCATTTTAAAACAAAGATAAAGACCAAATAAAAATCAGAAACGATGAAAAATTTAGAAAAAAGCACCTATGAATGGTTTGTCGAACCACATGATAGCCACACCAACAAAGTCATTGCCGAACGGTTAGCAACCTTAAATATGCTGACGGACCCAGCCTGCCAGGAGTTAAAGGACAAGAAGGGAAATGACCATACAGTTTTCATTGTCCCCGGCTATCCCTTTATTAATTCTTTGAACCACAGTAAGAGTAACCTTAATTTGAGATTCAAAGTTTTTGGTCGTAAAAATAAAAACAATCCGATTGAAGAACCAATTTTTGAATCGCGGAAACGAATTAATCTTAAACCAAAACGAAAGGAGGGAGGTAAAAGTTGAAAAAATGTAAAAAAGACTCTGGCTATATCTGGTATATTCACGCGCTTAATGCGGAAGTTGATACTTTTATCTCCTGGGGAATGCCGGAGTCAAAAAATATCGCTTCTGAAAAACGTCGTGATCAAACCGGAAAAGCCATTTCCGCCTTCAGAGTCGGCGACATCGGTTTAGTGCGGGAAATTCTCGCTCGATACCGACGGGATATACCCCGGTGGGCGGTTGAGATTTTTGTCCGCCGTTCACCAAACGGTCCGCTCCAACCGTGGCCAACGCCGCATAAGAAGAAAAAACGCAGAAGCGTCCCGGTTTGAAACCGCGGCGCTAAAAAACAAAACCCCGATGAAGACCGGGGTTTTTTTATTTTTATTTTATTTTGGTTTGCTGCTTTTTTTGCCAGGCTTTGATTTTTTTCGGATCGCCCGAGAGCATGACGGGCGGTACTTTGTATTTTTTTCTACCGGCGATAAATATTTCCGGCCGCGTGTATTGCGGATATTCGTTTAGACCGACTTCCGAATGTGATTCCTCAATAATACTTTCCCGATTGCCTAAGACCCCAGGAAGCAGACGGACCAAAGAATCGATAATCGTCATAGCTGGCAATTCGCCGCCGGTTAAAACATAGTCGCCAACCGAAATTTCCTCGTCAATAAAATTTTTAAGCCGCGCGTCAACGCCTTCATAGCGGCCACAGATAAAAATAATCTCTTCGAGCTTGGAATATTTTTTGGCCTTGCCTTGGTTCCATTTTTCGCCGGCGGCTGACAGAAGAATAATTTTCCGTTTTGCCGGTTTAACGCGACTCGCTTTTTTCAAATCACGCAGTGCGGCGTAAAGTGGTTCAATTTTCATGAGCATGCCGGCGCCGCCGCCATAAGGCGCGTCGTCAACGCTCCGGTGCTTGTCTTTGGTCCAATCACGCAAATTATGGATTTTGAACTGGACAATTTTTTTCGCTTGAGCTCGTTTTAAAATACTCTCGTTTAAATACGAGTCAAAGATGTTGGGGAAGATGCTTAAAATTTGGAATTTCATATAATTTAATTATATCGACCTTAGTAACAAAAAGCCAGACTGAAAATAATCTGGCTTTTTGTATATTTGATTTTGTTTGGATTTAGATTTTTAAATCATCAATCGCGGAAGTATCAACTTCTTCTCGGTCATCCCGACGCGGACCGCGGTGGTTGCCGCCTTCCGGATCATAGATCTTTAGGTTGACGCGGGAATTGTTCTTAGCCCCGACGATTTTGAGTAGGGTGCGGATCGCTTGCGCGGTCTGGCCCTTGCGACCAATGACATAGCCCATATCGGCCGGATTGATTTTGAGGGTCAAAAGGACGCCTCTTTCATCAATCGTACGGTCAACGACCACATCATTCGGGTTGCTGACAATTTGCTTTACGACAGTTTCTAAAAACTGTTTGTCTTGTTCTACCATAGGATTGTTTGCGTCTTTCAGGTTTTGAGCGGATTAACCGGTCAAAGTTGAAAGAAATTTATTAAATAACTGCTGGATAGCAGCTTTATGTTACAATTATAACATAATTCTAAGATTTGTCAAGATACTGTGGTTTAGGCCTCTTTTTTAGGAGCAACCGGTTCCGGAGCCGCTTTCTTAGGTTTACGAGACTTAGAGGCGGTTACCTTCTTACCGGCAACGATATTCTTGCCAACGAAGAGGTTATTAACCGTGGCCGTCATTTGGGCGCCCTTGGAAATCCAGTGTTTAACTCGATCAGTCTTAACCACTAATTCTTTGGAATGAGGGTTATAAGAACCGAGGATTTCTAAAACGTCACCATATGGATCGCGGCCTTTTTCCGAGATTACCAAACGGAACATTTTTTTGTTGGTTTTTCCTGTTTTCGACAGTTTGATCGCTAACATATTTTTTCTTGATTAATTATAGAAAATAATAACGGAGCTAAGGTGAAAAGTCAAGCTCGCCAGTGGCGAAGTAAACTTATCTCGAAGCCGGACGACGCGGACCGCGACTATCGCCGAAGCGACTGGGTCGGGCCGGGCGAGAACCGAAGCCTCCCCCGAAGGAGCTGCCGGTCGATTTGCCTTTCTCGTCTTTCCATAAGGCGGCATTTTCTTCCAAGCCTTTCATGGTTAAATTGACGCGCCCCTGGTCATCGATCTCTTTAATTTTTACCATTACTTCGTCGCCGACACTTAAGAAGTCGCTCGGTTTTTCAATACGGTAAGGAGCGAGTTCGCTCACGTGGACCATGCCGTCCTGGCTATTATTTAATTGGACAAAGGCGCCGAAGTCTAAGAGACGAACGACCTTGCCTTTAATAATTTCGCCAGCCGTAAAGACATGAACAATTTCCTTAACCTGACGAACCGCTTCCTGGACTTTAACCGGGTCACTGCCGCAGATCATGACTAAACCAGAATCTTCAATATCAATACTGACGCCAGTTTCATCAATAATTTTATTAATAATCTTGCCGCCCGGCCCAATAATGGCGCCAATTTTTTCTGGATCGACATTAAAGCTGACAATGCGCGGCGCATAAGGAGATAAATCCGGACGCGGAGCAGGGATAGCTTTTAAAATTACACCTAAGATTTGATTTAAAGCTAAACGACCTTGCGTTAAAGTCTTGGCAATCATTTCTTCGGTCAAGCCATCAGTCTTCGTGTCTAATTGAATCGCGGTTAGGCCAGTATCAGTGCCAGTGATTTTAAAATCCATGCCACCTTCGCCATCTTCTAAGTCCTGAATATCAGTTAAGATTTCCCAGCGACTCATATCATGATTAGAGGCTAAGCCCATCGCAATACCCACGACCGGTTTTTTGATTGGTACACCGGCATCCATTAAGGCGAGGGAACAAGCGCAAGTTGAAGCCATTGACGATGAACCGTTAGAACCAAGGGTTTCGCTAACGACGCGAATCGTATAAGAAAATTCTTCTTTGGCCGGAATCATCGGGAGCAGAGCTTTTTCCGCTAAAGCCCCGTGGCCGATTTCGCGGCGACCAGTCGCTCTCATCGGCGACGCTTCGCCGACGCAGTAAGGCGGAAAATTATAATGATGCATGTATCTTTTTTTGCTTTGGCCTTCCAGCCCTTCTAAAGACTGTTCTAAGCCCGGGGCACCTAAGGTCACGATTGACATGACCTGAGTTTCGCCGCGAGAGAAAATAGCGGTGCCATGATCACGCGGTAAAACAGCCACTTCGGCGGATAAGGCACGAATTTCATCCAAGGCTCGGCCGTCGACGCGTTTCTTTTCTTCTAAAATAGCGCGTGTTACTTCCGTTTCGACCGCTTCTTCCACGGTTTTTTTGATAACGTAATCACGGTGTTCTGGAGCGAGGCTTTGAGACGCTAAATAATCATTCAACCCATCCTTGATCGCTTGAACCGCTAATTTACGTTCGCCTTTGGTATAATAAGTTTTATCAAATAAGATTTTCTTAACATTATCTTTTAACCAATTAGCGCCGAGTTCAACTAGTTTCGCTTTTTCTTCGTCGCGTTTCTTTTCTTCGTCGCTACGGTAATCTTTTTTAACGGTGGCCGTTTTGCGCGGCGCGACTTTAGCTTTTAATTCTTTAATTAAATCAATAGCGCCTTGCATCGCTTTCTGTCCGGCCATGATCGCTTTCAGCATGAGGTCTTCGGATATTTCCTGAGCCCCGGCTTCAATCATGATTAATTTCTTATCCGTCCCGGCGACAATAAGATCAAGCGTACTTTTTGCCTGTTCCTCATAGGTCGGGTTGAAAACAAATTCGTTCTCAATTAAAGCGACGCGAGCGCCGCTTAGCGGACCTTTCCAGTCTAAACCAGAAATAGCTAAGGCGGCCGAAGCGGCAATTAAAGCGACAATATCGTAGTCGTTTTCTTGGTCGACGGCTAAAACGGTAATAATAATTTGCACATCACGCTTATCTTCCGTATTAAACAAGGGGCGAATCGCGCGATCAATCATGCGGCCGGTCAAAACTGATAAATCAGTCGGACGACCCTCCCGTTTAATCCAGCGCGAACCCTTAATAATACCGGCGGCGTAAAGTTTTTCTTCAAACTCAACCATGAGCGGGAAAAAATCAATTCCCGGACGTTCGGTTTTAGCCTGAACAACCGTGGCTTGTACCACGGTTTCGCCATATTGGACCCAAACCGCCGCGTCGGCCTGTTTGGCGACGTGTCCGGTTTTAATAATGAGAGGGCGGCCCAGCCACTCCGACTTAAATACTTTTTCTTCCATATTTTTGTTGTTGGTCTGGCCGCTAAATTACAGGACTGTAATTAATGTTTACAGTACTATCT
>CAIQRY010000044.1 GCA_903874345.1 uncultured bacterium | reverse complement strand
TAATTATAAAACGAAAATAAAGGGGGAGTCGGCCAAGGAGTTCCCGCTTATCCCCACTAATCCTAAAAATAACCCCTATATTTGTAAAATTGAGGAGTTAAAGAAGGCTTTAAACGGGGTAGTTTTTGCGGTTTCAACTAGCGAGAATAGAATGGAATTAACCGGGGTCTTATTCTCTTTTAATAAAAAGCAGCTTAGCTTAGCCGCAACTGATAGTTATCGCTTGGCCGAACGAGAGTTGGGTTTTATAGGCGAAGAACTCAATTCAGAAGTTAAAATAATTGTTCCTGCCAAGACCGTTCAAGAGCTCTTAAGGGTTTTAAATAGCTTTGATGGTCTAGGAGAGACGGAGAATGCTCAAGAAGTAAAAATTTATTTATCAGAAAATCAGATTCTATTTACGGTTGATTCCGTTGACTTAATTTCCCGGTTAATTAACGGTCATTACCCGGACTATAAACAAATTATCCCAGTTAAAACACAAACAGACACTTTAATAGAGCGTACGGAATTAATTCGAGCAGTTAAAGCGGCGGCCCTTTTCTCTAAGACGGGTATTAATGACATTACACTCCGATTTTTTAAAAGCAAGATCATCGTTTCTTCTTTCTCGGGCGCAAGCGGCGAGAGTGAAGTAGAATTAGAAGCAGAAACCAAGGGGATTGATAATGAAATTACAATTAATTACCGCTATTTGTTAGATGGTTTAAATAATATCGAAGGAGAAAGAGTTAAAATAGGAGTTATTAACAGCACTACACCCTGTCTTCTGAAGTCAGAGAAAGAAAACGGTTATTTATATATTGTTATGCCGATTAGACAATAAACGAATTTAAAAAATAGGCCCCTTTTGGGGCCTATTTTATTTTACTGAATACTTATGGTTATTTCATTACTCTTTAGGTTGTCGCCGTTCCAGTCGTGAAGCTCGGCGTAGACAGCATAGGAACCAGGAGTAGGCAGAGTATCCCAGGAGACGGTGTTAGCACTACCACTTAAATTATTAAGGGTTTTAATAAGGCTAGTTACCCCCGTGTCAGTTCGTCTGAGTAGGAGATCGACACTGGCCGTTCTTTCGGGGTGGTCGATTTGCAAATTTATATTAGAAGGGAAATTGCTAGTGTTTAAAGCGGCGCCGCTGGTTAACCCACTTATTTTAACAGCGTTTTTACCGGTCGAGACTGGGTTGTTTTTAATGAGTAGATTAAAATTAATATTAACACTGGTGCAATTTTCTACATCATCACAAGCCTTAGCACTTAAGGTTTGATAGCCGTTACTTAAAAAATTAACCGGTTCGGTAAAAAGAGCTGGGTTGCCCCATTTAGTTTCCCAGAGATTATTATTAATATAATAATCTACTCGGCTTAGACCGCGCGGCGCGCTGGCTTCAACTTGCACCTCTAAATTAGGCGCGGTTATGGTCTGATTTTTTAAAGGAGAAATAATATTAATATTTGGCAGATTCTCCGGTTTATGTAAGTCGTTATAATCAATCACCAGAGTAGAGCTTGAAGTCGACGCGTTTTTAGCCGCCCAAGCTTGGACAGCGCTTTCCCAAAGATTAAATTGAGGGTCTTGCGCGGGGTTAGTCGGAGGCGGCCCTAGGGGATTATTTTTATCAACGTAATATAAAATACTATGATAAGCGGGCAGACTGCGGGTTTCAATTAATTCCGGGGGCGTGGTGAAAGTAGCCGGCAGACCCGTGCTTTTATCAATATTAATAGTTTGGGTAGGGGTTTGCCCGTCTAAAATTGGTTTACCAGTAGTATAATCATCGGGCGCCTTAAATGTTTCAACCGGCGTGCCGGTTAATACTTTAGCCATAAAAGCTTGCCAAATAGGGGCGGCCACGACGCTTCCATCAGCCTTTCCTTTCATCGCTGCATTATCATTGTTGCCAACCCAAACACCGGCGACGAGCGAGGGGGTATAACCAATGGTCCAGGCATCGTGATAGTCATTAGTGGTTCCGGTTTTAGCGCCGACCAAACGATCGCTTAAAATTAAGTGATTTTTTTCACCAAAGATAAAAGCACGCGCGCTATTATCAGTTAAGATGCTATTAATTTCACGAGCGACTTGAGGGCTAAGCGCTTGCTTAGTTGAGGCTTGATATTCTTCAATCACGTTTCCATTCTTGTCTTCCACTTTTAAGATGCCGGTAGTAGGGCTAATTTGCCCGTCACGAGCGAAGGCGCTATAAGCGTTAGCATGTTCTAATAATTTTACTTCACCGCCGCCTAAGACCAAGGAGAGGCCAAAACGGTTACGAGGATAAAGAGTCGTGTAGCCTAAATTGTCGGCGAGATCAAGAACATTATTAATATCGGCTAAGTAAATTGATTTAACCGCTGGGATGTTTAAGGATCCGGCTAGAGCTTGGCGGACGGAGACAGGGCCGCGTTCTTTAAGATCATAATCATGAGGAGTATAAGGTTTAGAGGGGTCGGTTGAGAAATTGGTATTTACATCATACAAAATAGTATTTGGTGTGTAACCTTTTTCAAATAAAGCCGAGTAAACAATCGGTTTCATAGAAGAACCAGGTTGGCGTGGTCGCGTCGCGACATTAACTTGGCCGTCAATCGTGTCGTCAAAATAATCACGAGAACCGACCATGGCTAAAATTTGCCCAGTTTTAGGATCAATCGCAACCAAAGCGGCGTTATTAGCATTGAATTGTTTTGGATAATTTTTAGTTAAGTTAGTAATCGCTTCTTCGGCCGCTTGTTGCTTGTATAAATCTAAAGTCGTATAAATTTTTAAGCCACCTTGTTCAACCATTTTTTCGCCATATTTTTCAGTAAGCAAGTCTTTAATATACATGACGAAATGGGGCGCTAAAATATTATTACCAAGTGGTTTAAAAACAAGCTCGGTTTTTTTTGCCGCGTCTCGTTCATCGTTAGAGATATAACCTTGCTCCGCCATTAAATTTAGAACATAATTTTTACGACTCAGCAACAAATCCTTATTGGTACCGTAAGGAGAATAATAAGTCGGCGATTGAATAATCGCGGCCAAGACGGCGGCCTCTGGTAATTTTAAGTCCTTAGCTTCTTTCCCGAAATACTTTTGGCTGGCCGCTTCAACCCCGTAAGCGTTAGAGCCATAGGGGATTTCATTTAAATACATCTGAAGAATATCGTCCTTCGAAAATTTTTGTTCTAGGCGGTAAGAAAGAACGAGCTCCTTAACTTTGCGACTAATAGTTTTTTCATTAGTTAAAACCGCGTTTTTAATAAATTGCTGGGTCAGGGTTGAACCACCGGCGCGACGACGAAACAAGACGTCGGTAATCGCCGTGCGAAACATCGCCCAGATACTAAAGGCGCCGTGATTATAAAAATTTTTATCTTCGATTGCGATTGTTGTCTGTTTTACATAATTAGGCAGATCTTTTAACTGGACCAGAGTTCTCTTTTGATCGCCGCTTATTTCGTATAAAATAGTTTGCCCGGTTCGGTCGTAAATTTTTGTGCTTTGAGCCACGTCGCGATTAATTAATTGATTCGGGTTAGGTAGGTTACGGGAGACAAGCACGACGTAGATAGAACCAAAAACAATAAAAAAAGCGGCTAAAAACAGGGCCGTAATAATTAATTTTCTGGTTATTTTAGTTTTTTTATGACCCGCGCTTCGTCTTGAGCCACGGCTGCTCTGAGAATTGCGCCAGGCTAAGGAATTACGGTGTTGTAGAGAAGGAATAGGCATAAATTATAGATTATAAAAATATTATATCATACTCAAGTTGATTTCTATATTTTCGCCAATTAGGATATAATAAAAGCGGTATTAAAGCAAATGATATGACTATTATTCAAAGTGGGGACAATAAAAGAGTAAAGGAGCTAGTTAGGTTAAAAAAAGCCAGCGAACGCCGGGCACAAGGTTTAATTATTATTGATGGCGCCAGAGAAATTGAGCTAGCGGTTAAAGCCGGGCTTAAAATCAGAGAATTATTTTATTGTCCGAGTTTAATTAAGAAAAAAAATGGCTTAGCCGGTAATTTATTTGGTTTAGACTCAGAAAAGATTACGGAAGTAGCGGAAAGAGCCTTTAATAAAATTTGTTATAAAGAAAAACCGGACGGCTTTTTAGCTTTAGGCGAGACACCGGATTTGAATCTGACTAATTTAAAATTGAGTAAAAATCCTTTAATTATTATTTTAGAAGCGGTTGAGAAACCGGGTAATCTCGGGGCGATTATTAGGACGGCCTATGCGGCCGGCGTAGAAGCGGTTATTATCAACGATAATCAGACGGATATTTATAATCCGAATGTTATCCGGGCGAGCGAAGGGTTTATTTTTGTTGAATCGGTTACGGTGGCCGATTTCAAAACAACAAGCGCCTGGCTAAAAAAAAATAAGATTAAAAGTTTAGCCGCCGCGACGAACGCGACCAAGGATTATACGAAAGTTAATTTAAAGGGAGGGGCGGCGATTGTTTTAGGGTCAGAAGCTAATGGCTTGAGCGATAAATGGTTAAAAACAGTTGATGCTTTGATAAAAATACCGATGCAAAGCGGAATTGACTCTTTAAACGTTTCTGTGGCTACGGCCATAATTACTTTTGAGGCTTTAAGACAGAGGAATAGTAAATAAGATTGTTTTTGGTTGACAGGAACTTATATTTTTATTAATATAAGCAGTAATTATGCGCCCGTAGTTCAACGGATAGAACGGGAGCCTTCTAAGCTCTAGATGAGGGTTCGACTCCCCCCGGGCGTACGGTTTCACAATTTATAGTATGGTGCCCATAGTTTAGCGGTAGAACGTCGGGTTGTGGTCCCGATAGTCAGGGTTCAACTCCCTGTGGGCACCCATAAATAAAAACTCGGAATATTCCGAGTTTTTATTTATCTGGGGTCCGATTGTTTTAGCCGCCCAATTCAAGGTATAATATAAGAGCATATTTTAGAATAAATAGTAATTAATTATTATGGGCCACATTACTTCTAAAAATTATTTTTCCCTGCAAAAGCGACTGGACCGGCATGCCCAGGGCGCCCCGGAATCAGAATCATTGTATAAAATTTTGGAAATTTTATTTACGGCCGAGGAGGCGGCGCGAGTTTCTCTTTTACCGATCATGCCTTTCGATGTTAAAGAAGCAGCCAAAAGATGGCATTTATCAGAAACAGAAGCCGGAAAAATTTTGAATGAATTGGCGAGTAAAGGCTTACTTCTCGACATGAATAATCAAGGTACGCAGATTTATGTTTTAGCGCCGACGATGGCGGGGTTTTTTGAATTTGCCTTAATGCGAACCGATGGTCGCTTTGATCGTCAAGTTTTGTCTGAACTTTTTTATCATTATATTAACGAAGAGGACGATTTTGTAGCCAAAGCCTTAATGCAAAAAACACCGATTGCCCGCGCTCTAGTGCAAGAAAGGAGTATCCAAATTAAAGATCAATCAGAAGTTCTTGATTATGAGCGGGCCACGCACATTATCAACTCAGCGAGTCATATTACGGTCGGGACTTGTTATTGTCGTCATAAGATGGAACATCTCGGCAAGGTTTGCCAGGCGCCGCAAGATGTCTGCTTAACTTTTAACGCGGCCGCGGAGAGTTTAATCAAGCATAAAATCGCAAAACAAATTAATAAGGAGGAGGCGTTAGCTATTTTAGATAAATGTGTTGATTACGGTTTAGTTCAAATCGGAGACAATATTCAAAATGAAGTTAATTGGATTTGTAATTGTTGTAGTTGCTGTTGCGAAGCGCTCTTGGCGTATAAGAAAATAGGCTACCGCCGAAAGATAAACAGTAATTTTCAAGCGCAAATTGATTCGAAGAAATGTGTGGCTTGCGGCGTCTGCGTTTCCAAGTGTCCGGTGGGCGCCATTAAAATTATTGATGGACAGGCGACGGTGGATACAGATATTTGTATTGGCTGCGGCGTTTGTGAGCGGCGCTGTGGGGCAAAGGCGATAACCATCGAACGCCGCAAAAAACTAGTTATGGTTCCGCTCGATAGTTTTGAACGCTGCGTGATTAATGCTATTGAAACAAATAAATTACAGAATTATATTTTTGATAATTATGGTTTATGGACGAATGAATTACTTAGGCATTTAGTTGGTATATTGTTTAAACTAAGCCCGGCTAAATTTTTAATCGCTAATCGTCAGTTGAAATCCCAGTTTTTAAAAGTTCTTCGTAAAACTAAAACTAGTAAATTATATAGTGAGTTGAGTCAGCATTAATATATTAATGGTAATATGGTGATCGCCTATTTTAGCATGGAAATCGCTCTTGAGGACGGTTTAAAAAATTATGCCGGCGGCTTAGGAATTTTAGCGGGCGATATTTTAAAATCCGCGGCGGACTTAGATTTGCCTTTTGTGGGCTTAACTTTATTAAATAATCACGGTTATTTTGAACAGAAAGTTAATGAAAATGGCGTGCAAAGCGCTCTCCCCATTGCAGCGGACCGTTCACAGCTAAGCAAGTTATCTGTTCAGACTAAAATTAAGATAGGCGACGAAGAAGTAACGATTGGGGCCTGGCAATACGTAGTAAAAGGACAGGGCGGCGCGACCGTCCCGGTTTATTTTTTAGACACGAATTTGCCAGAAAACAAGGAAGAATTTCGAAGCCTGACTGATTACTTATATGGCGGCGATCAGGAATATCGTTTGCAGCAGGAGATTATTTTAGGGGAAGGGGGCGTCGCTCTTTTAAACGCTTTGCATTATGAGGTCGCGCGATATCATCTTAACGAGGGTCATAGCGCTTTAGCGGCGTTGTCACTGTTTTTAAGTTCAAAGGCCGGGCCGACATCGGAAAAAATAGCGGAAGTTAGGCGCCAATGCGTTTTTACAACGCATACCTCGGTTCAGGCAGCCCAAGATATTTTCCCCAAAGAATTATTTTTTAAATACCAAGCGGCGTTTCCGGCGGAGCTATCAGAATTAATTAACAACAATCAAATTAATTTGACCGAACTAGGAGTGTTTCTTAGCGGTTCTTTAAATGCGGTTTCGAACCTCCATCAAAAAGTTGTGGCCGAGATTTTTCGGGAGCGAGCGGTTGCTGTCGTAACCAACGGAGTTCATTCCGTAGCCTGGACAGCGCCGGAATATAAAAAGCTTTATGATAAATACTTACCGGGCTGGCGAGAGAAGAATGATATTTTAAAAGAAGCAATTAAAATTCCGCTTGCGGAAATTTATGACGCGCACGCCATTGAAAAGAAAAGATTGTTTGCTTATATTGAAAAGGCTCAAGATCTTAAATTAGATGAGGGGGCATTAACTATTGGTTTTGCGAGACGGATGGTCATGTATAAACAAGCAACGTTGCTATTAAGTGATCCAGGGCGGCTGCTAAACATACAAAATAAATTTGGACGCCTGCAAATTATTTATGCCGGCAAGGCACATCCGCAAGACGAAGAAGGGCAGCAAATTATTAAAGATATTTATAATTTTAAAAAGAAATATGCCGGCCAATTAGAAATAGTCTTCTTAGAAAATTATGAAATACCCCTCGCGAAGTTATTAAGCTCCGGCGTAGACCTATGGCTTAACACCTCGCTCCCGTCTAATGAAGCATCGGGGACTAGCGGCATGAAAGCGGCGCATAATGGCGTGCCGCAACTAAGTACGTTTGATGGTTGGTGGGGCGAAGGATATGTCCCGGGGCAAACCGGCTGGTTGATTAATGAGCAAAGAAAAATATATGATGTTTTAGAACAAGAAATTTTGCCACTCTATTATCAAGCGCCGGAAAAATGGACAGAATTATGCCGCTCAACTATTAGTTTGAACGCCTCGCGGTTTAATACGGAAAGAGTAGTTAAACAATATATGTCGGATATTTATAAACTAGATATTAATAATAAATAATGTTTTGTATGAAAAAAACGGGGTTTATCTTAATATTTTTAGCTAATCTAGGTGTAATTTTTACGGCTTGGTGGCTGCAGTCTGGTAGCTTATTATTAAGCAGCCAGGCCGGTTTATTTATCGCTTTAGGACGGATTACCGGTTTAGTCGCGGTCTATCTTATTTTATGGCAGTTAATTTTAATTGGTCGTGTTAGATTCCTAGAACAGACATTTGGTTTCGATCGTTTAAGCCTATGGCATCACTTCAATGGTTTTGCTGCTTGGACTTTTATTTTTTTACACCCCTTGTTTTTAATTGTCGGTTACGGTTTAAATAGTCAAAATACTTTTTTAGGACAAGTCGCCAACTTTTTAATCGCCTGGGAATTAGCGCCAGCCTTTATCGCGGTTATGATTTTTTTAATCACGATCGTTTTATCCTGGGGGGCGATTCAGAAGTATTTAAAATATGAGGTCTGGTATTATATTCATCTCCTTACTTATCTCGCAATTATTTTAGCCTTCGGGCACCAATTAAAATTAGGCGGCGATTTCCAGCAAAAATTATTTGCGGCTTATTGGCTCGTCTTATACCTTGAAGCTCTTTGTTTACTTATTCCTTATCGATTTATTAAGCCCTTATATTTATTTTGGCGGCATGAATTTTATGTCGATAAAGTTATTAAAGAGAACGACCAAACAATTTCGGTTTATCTGCGTGGCAAGAACTTAGAGCAATTTAAGTTTCAGCCCGGACAGTTCGCCATTTTTCGTTTCTTGAGTTTTAATTTAATCGGGGAAGCGCATCCTTTTTCTTTTTCGCAGGCTTTTAACGGGCAGGAGCTAAGAATTACGATTAAAGCGCTGGGCGATTATACAACTAAGCTACCGGCAAAATTAAAAGTCGGCACCAAAGTTTTAATTGATGGGGCGCATGGCATTTTTACGCCGCAAAGGACAACTAATCAAAAACTAGCCTTCATCGCCGGCGGCGTCGGGATCACACCACTCCGGGCGTTGGCGGAAAGCGAAAGTAAAAACGGGCGGGATATTGTTATTCTTTATGGCGCAACCAAGACGAGTGATTTAATTTTTAAGGCAGAGTTAGAAAAAATAGCAATAACTAATTGTCGCTTTACCCCTGTTTTAAGTGCAGATGAATCCTGGTTGGGCGAGAAGGGCAGAATAGACAAAAATAAAATTATTAGTTTGATTCCTGATTACGCCGAGCGCGATTTTTATCTTTGCGGTCCTGGGCCGATGATGGCAAGCTTGCGTGCGAGCTTGAAAGAGCTTAGAATTAATAGTAGATATGTTTATTTTGAAAAATTTTCCCTCTAAAATTTATGGCTAAATTTTTTAATCAAGATTTAATCGCTAAAGATTTTAAATTTTGGCGTTATTTAATTAATATTTGGTCAGTCCTTTTCTTCTTAGTAGTCATCGCTGATTTTTTAACGAATAATGGTTGCCGTGGGATTTTAGACGTTTTGTCGACCGTTTATATCGCTTCGCTCGCGATTTATGCGAGCGATAAAGAATTCGAACGCTGGTATCACCATCATCACGGGCAGCATCCGGGGGAGATATTTGTTATTATTTGGACGGTTTTAATTTTTTTACTAATTATTTCCGGTTTCATCTGGCCGCACCCCTATGAGCTCCCGGGTTCGGTTATTTCCTCTTATATCGCCGTCTTAACGATTCTGGCGATTACGCGAAAGTCTAAAGAAGTTTATAAACGTAAGAAATTTAAAAAATAATTATTTTAAATTTATGCCTAAAAAAACTAAAAAACAATTTGGTAAAGAAGAACTAAAGGAAGAATTTGTGGTTCGCGGCCATGAGCTTTTAGAAAAAGTTAAAGAATTAATTAAAGAAGGAAATGTTCGCCGGATTATGATTAAAGACGAGAAAGGGAAGGTGATGATGGAAATCCCAGTGACCTTCGCCGTGGTCGGCGCGGTTTTCGCTCCGGTTTTAGCAGCCTTAGGCGCCTTAGCGGCCTTAGTTTCTAAATGCAAGATTGAGGTGGAAAGAAAATAATTAAAAAAATATGTGCGGCATTATCGGTTATTTGGGTGGGAAGCCGGCGAAGAATATTTTAATTGACGGATTGAAAAAATTAGAATACCGGGGCTATGATAGCGCCGGTATTTGTGTTTTAGAAAAAGGCGGTTTTATTATCAATAAAAAAGTCGGCCCGGTCGCGAGTTTAGAAAAAGCTCTTAAACAGGAAAAGATCGAGGGCGTCATCGGTATTGCGCATACTCGTTGGGCCACTCACGGCGTGCCGAGCGAACGCAACGCTCATCCGCATTTTGATTGCCAGCATGAAATTACTGTAGTCCATAACGGAATTATTGAAAATTATCAGGCCTTAAAGAAAATTTTAATTAAAGAGGGCCATCAGTTTTCTTCGGAAACAGATTCGGAAGTTTTAGCACACTTAATCGAAAAGTTTTATAGGGGTAATTTAGAAACCGCCGTTTCAAAAGCGTTAGCGCTGATCGAGGGTTCATATGGCTTAGTCGCGCTAAGCGTTAAAGAGAACAAATTAGTCGCGGCGCGCCGTTCTTCGCCCTTGCTTTTAGGAATTGGTAAGCATGAAACATTTATTGCGTCTGATATCCCAGCGCTTCTTAAATATACAAAGAGAGTAGTTTATCTTAAGGATGGCGATTTAGCGATTATCGACGCCAAGGGTTATAAAATTAAGAATTTGAATGGGCAGAAAATGGATCGCCAGGTTGAAGACGTAAAAATGAGCGCAGCCCAGATTGAAAAAAAAGGATTTAAACATTTCATGCTTAAGGAAGTTTTTGAACAACCACAAAGTTTAAATAATTTACTGAGTGGTCGAGTTAAGGATAATAAAATTAAATTATCGGTTAAGGTTGGGCCAAAAGATTTTGAAAAAATTATTATTGTCGCTTGTGGGACGAGTTGGCATTCGGCTTTAATCGGTAAATACTTAATTGAGGAAATCGCCCGTATTCCGGTTGAAGTCGATTATGCATCCGAATTCCGTTATCGCCAGCCGTTAATTAAACTAACCGATTTAATTATTGCGATTTCGCAGTCTGGCGAGACCGCGGACACACTAGCAGCCCTTCGGGAAGCGGAAAAACAAGGCGCTAAGACATTGGGGATTGTTAACGTCGTTGGTTCAACGATGACACGGGAAGTTGGCTCCGGAATTTATCTGCACGCCGGTCCGGAAATTGGCGTCGCGAGCACCAAAGCTTTTAGCTCGCAGGTCGGCGCGCTCCTCCTTTTTGCTTTATATTTAAAGCAGGAAAAACACGAAAAATTAGACCCCAGATTATTAGCGGATTTAAAACGTTTACCGGCGATTGTCGAACAAACTTTAAAAGTTGATAAAGAAGTTAAAAAGATTGCCTTAAAGTTTAAAAACACCGACCATTTTTTATATTTGGGTCGTGGTTTAAATTTTCCAGTCGCCCTTGAAGGAGCCTTAAAATTAAAAGAGATTTCTTATATTCATGCCGAGGGTTATCCGGCCGCGGAAATAAAACACGGGCCGATAGCGCTAATCGATGAGAAGATGCCGGTTGTTTTTATCGCTACGAAAAATGATTTGAGCGAAAAAATTATCAGCAACATGCAGGAAGTTAAAGCGCGCGGCGGGAAAATCATTGCCGTGGTTGATCAGGATTATGGATACATCGCCAAGCTCGCCGATTATCTGATTAAAGTTCCGGTAGTTAATAAATTATTTTCGCCGATTGTTAACGTTATTCCGTTACAGCTTTTAGCCTACCACATTGCCGACCGCAAAGGATTAAATGTTGATAAGCCGAGAAATTTAGCCAAGTCGGTGACCGTTGAATAATTAGTTAGGAATAATAAAAACCGCCTTAAATTATTAGGGCGGTTTTTTATTTTTTAATTAAGCGTTGAGTCTAAGATATTTGAGGATGGGTTTTTTATTCTTGGCAATAAAAGCTTTATCGATTTTTTCCAGGGGGTTAGAACCCAAAAAGGATAATAATTTAAAGAGTTGCTCGCGACGTTTTTGGAGGTTAATTTCTTTTCTTAAATTTTCAATTTGGGGTTCAATCTGAAAATATTTTAATTTATCGTTAAGCGGTAATTGCCAGAACAAAAGAAAACCGCGCTCCGGGAAATCAACGCCGATTAAGCGGTAAAGATCAGTCATGACGGATTTTTCCAAGGTATTTAATAATTTTTCTGTTTCGGCTTTCGTTTTAGTTAATTTAGAGCTAGCGACCGACTTTGTCCCAATTTCAAAATAGATTTTTGTTTTTGGTTCCGTGCCAGACGGTCTGATAGTAACTTTAATTGAGTTTACTCCTTTTAAAGGCGTGAGATGAAAGACCAACATATTCTTCGCAACCCGGTCGGTTCCAGAAACGAGCGGTTTATGTTTTAAGTAATCTTCGAATTTTTTGACTTTAAAATTACCAAATTTTTTAGGCGGATTATTTCTTAAGGTTTTTTGCAAATGATTAATTTTTTCTTGTCCAATCGCGCCCAGAATACGAACCTCGGTTAAATAATTACGGAAGTAACCGTACTCGCTATAAAGATTATTTAAATAGTCGATTAAAGTCTTTTTATTCTTTTTTAGTTCAGCGGCTAATTCCGCAAGCCAGACAGCCACGCCGGCCGCATCTTTGTCGCGCGCATAATCGCCGCCCAAATAACCGTTGCTTTCCTCAGCGCCTAAAAGAAAATTTTTATTTTTACCTTTTTTTTCTAATTTATTGAGTTCGGCCGCTATATACTTAAAGCCGACCAAAAGGTCGCCGGTTAACTGTAATCTTTTGGCGGCACAGATATTTTTTATTAGATCGGTCGTGACAACCGTTTTAACAATTAAACCGCCCTTGTTTTTAGTGGCGGCATAGCCGACTAAAATCGTGGCGATTTCGTTGCCATTTAAGAAGACCCAGTCTTTCTTATGTTTAACCATTAGGCCGATGCGATCGGCGTCCGGGTCGCTACTAATAATTAAATCGCTTTTATTTTTTTGAGCGAACTTTAAAGTTGTGTCAAAAGATTCAACTACTTCCGGGTTCGGAATATTAAAAGTAATATTTTCGAAACGACCGCTCGGGCGGCTGGTTTTAGTATCTAGCTTAACTTTAAAGCCGGAATTTTTTAGGACCTTATAAACAGACGTTAGGCCGCAACCATGAAGGGAAGTATAAGTAATATTTATATTTCGCGCCGACGAGCGAGAAACCTTGGCGGCCGCCCGGAGATAAGCCTCATCAACATCGGATTTTATTTTAACAATTAAACCTAGACCGGTCGCTTTTTGATACGCCAAATGTTTTATGGTTTTAACTTTTTGAGTCACTTCCTTAACTAAGATCTCGTCATCGGGCGGAATTAATTGCCCGCCGAATTCATCATAAAGTTTTTTGCCATTATGGTCGGGCGGGTTATGCGAAGCGGAAAAAACATCGCCAGCTGCGGCTTTTAAATATCTGACCGCAAAAGATAATTCCGGCGTAGTTCGAATGCCGTTGAACATATAGACTTTGATGCCATTCGCGGCGTAAACTTCAGCGGCCGCTTTGGCTAAATCAACGCTTTTTAGATTTTTGACGGGATTTTTTAGAGCATTATCTAAATATTGATTGCCATTAAACTCGCGAACGTCATAAGCAAAAACAACGCCAGCGTTTTTTACTTTTACGCCGTGTTTTTTAAGGAGATATTGTGAGTGGCCTTGGGCGGAAGCCTTAATCGTCCAGGGATTAATACGATTCGGCCCAATACCGACTTCACCGCGTCGGCCGCCGGTGCCGAAAGGGATAACCTGATAAAAAGAATCTAATAAGTATTCCCAATGTTTTTTAGTAATCAAATGTTTTATCTGAGGAACATAATCTTTAAACTCTTCCTTGGTAAGCCAAAGAGCTAGGTTTTTTAAAGCCGCTTTTTTATAAGACTCTTTTAATTTTAGAGTTTTAAATCCCGTCTTTGCTTCTAACAGAAGATTCTTCATAGAAGATTAAGCTTTTAGTTGGTTCGAGACAAAAGCCCAGGCACCGCCCAAGCCGAGCCAAATGGCAATGAGCGCGAAAATCCAACCGACGAAAGGAATTGCGATAATAAGCCAGAGAACGGCGACGCCTAAGACCAAGGACCAGATTAAAGCGGGCTTATGATTCTTAAATATTTTCTGGAATAATAATTCACCGACTAAAATCGCCGTGATAATTCGGGCGACATACATCGCGACTAGCCACCAAGCGCCGATAATTAAAGCGAGCGGGATACCAATGACCGTAAACATTAAGAGTAAAGCAATCGGCGGCAAGACTAACATGATAATTAAGCCGTGGAGCAATGACTTCCCCGGGTTCTCTTCGATACTTTTTAAAATATGAGGCGTAAATTTAGTCGTGACAAAAACCAAGATTAAACCGACGACAATGGCTGAAAAAATCGCGACCAAATGACGCCAGAGCCAAGTCGCGATATTATTTTTGTTTTCCGCGAGTGGCGATTTCTGGTTAACTTTGCCAGAGATGCTAGTCGGGTTAGCAATTTTAGCAGCCGAGCGAGAAGTATAATTTAAGTCCCCCTTAATTATCGCGTCATTAGACACGGTCAAGCTTTGGTTGGCTTGTCTGTCTAAATTTAAGTCAACATTTTTATTAATTTGGCCGGCAATTAAAATCTGATTAGCACGACCTGATAAACTGCCGTCTATTTCGCCGCGCACTTCTGCCCCGGCGGCCATAAGTAAAACATCCCAACCAACTTTGGAGTTATTACCCAAAATAACATTGGCGCCAAAAGCGTTAATGTTACGAGCGACCGGGCCATTTAAATTTATCGCACTCGCGAGGACGCGGATATTCCCGCCAACTTCACCGTTAACCGTAATATTCGAGGCGGCGGCAATAATGTCACCATCAACCCGACCGTTAACGTTAATAGTCCGGGCCGCGACAATTAAATCGCCGGCGATATTGCCATCAATGGTCACGGTTTGACCTGTGGCATATAAGTTACCGGCAATAATCTGGTCTTTAGCCACGTAAACCGCGCTGTTAGCCTCGAAATTAGCCGCCTTTACGACCGCGAATGGCGTTAAAAATAAGGCTAAAAATAGGACAATTTTAAGATTTTTGAGACGCATACAGGTCTTGTTAAAAATTAGATTATAATGTTATATTGTTAGGCAGACACTGGTTTAATTATATCTTAAAAGCATGTCAGAGGCAATAAAAAAATTACTGCAAAATTACGGCCCGACGCTTAAAACAAGGGACGGCTTGGAAGAGGCGAAGCGGGCGATTTGCAAGGAATATCAATTAGCGAAGATTTTAAATTCCGATGTTTTAAAAGAATATCGGTCTTTAGTGTTGGCAAAAAAAATCAAGCCGTTCATGAATCTGGAAAAATTACTGCGCAAAAGATCGGTTCGCACTATGTCGGGCATCGCGCCGGTCGCGGTTTTAACTAAGCCCTATCCTTGCCCAGGCACTTGTGCTTATTGTCCACACGAAAGCGATGTGCCGGCTAGTTATTTATCAAACGAGCCGGCGGTCATGCGCGCGATTCGTTGCGGCTACGATCCGTATAAACAAGTCTCTTTACGTTTAAAAGCGCTCGAAGCGAACGGACACGAACCGACCAAAATTGAAATCATTGTTATTGGCGGCACCTGGAGTTATTTACCGACCAAGTATAAATATTGGTATATTTTAAATTGTTTTAAGGCGGTTAATGATTATCAAAAAAAGAAAATTGATTTGACGCGCGCTTATGCGAAGAATTTAAGTCTCGTGAAATTAAAACAGTTATTAATTAAAGAGCAAAATAAAAACGAAAGCGCCAAATATAATCTTATCGGATTAACTCTAGAAACACGACCGGATTATATTAATGAAAAAGAACTTAGAGAAATGCGCGATTTAGGCTGTACGCGCGTCGAAATCGGCGTGCAGGCGGTTGATGATAAGATTTTAAAATTAAATAAGCGGGGACATGGTGTTAAAGAAATTGTGGCGGCGACCAAACTTTTAAAACAATTTGGTTTTAAGATTACTTATCATCTTATGCCGGCTCTTCCGGGCGCCACGCCGAAAAAAGATTTAGCTTTGTTTAAAAAATTATTTACGGACGAGAGATTTCAGCCGGATCAGATTAAATTTTATCCCACGGTCGTAACAAAGGGCAGCTTGCTCTATAAATGGTATAAACAAGGAAAGTATAAGCCATATTCGGACACGGTTTTACAGAAATTAATTGTTGATTGTAAAAAAGTTGTGCCGACTTATGTGCGCATCATCCGGCTCATCCGCGATATTCCGGAAGAATCAATTATCGCCGGTAATAAAATTACAAATTTGCGGCAAATCATGCAGCAGCGCGGCGTCAAATGTAATTGTATCCGCTGTCGTGAAGCGAAAGACCAGCCGATTAAAGATTATCAGATTAATGTTCTAAAATACCCGTCTTCCGGCGGAACAGAATATTTTATTAGCGCTGACAGTCTAGATAAAAAAATATTGTACGGTTTTTGCCGGTTAAGAATGGATTTTAATAGTCCGATTGCGCCAGCGCTTATTCGCGAACTTCATGTTTACGGGGAATTAGTCGCGGTGGGCGGTCAAAAGAAAATACAGCATAGCGGTTTAGGCAAGAAATTACTTAAAGAAGCGGAAGAGATTGCTCGTAGAGCGAAAACCAATAAAATCGCAATTATTTCCGGGGTCGGCGTCCGCGAATATTACAGAAAATTAGGCTATAAATTAGAAGAGGGATATATGGTAAAGCAGCAAAATTAATTATTTTGACAAAACACTACCTCTAAACTAAGATTAAAGATATGAAATACGACCACTTAAAACAACAAGATCCCGCCGTTTGGGCCATTATTGAGAAGGAAGAACAGCGCCAAAACGAGGAATTAGAGCTTATTGCTTCGGAAAATTATGTTTCCCCGGCCGTTTTAGAGGCGATGGCCACGGTTCTGACTAATAAATACAGCGAAGGTTACGTCGGTAAGCGCTATTACGGCGGAAATTATAATATTGATGAAATTGAGACCCTAGCGATTGAGCGGGCGAAAGAATTATTTCAGGCCGAGCATGTTAATGTCCAGCCTTTATCCGGTTCACCAGCTAATGCCGCGGTTTATATGGCCTTCCTAAATCCGGGCGATAAAGTTTTAGGTTTAAAGCTAGATCACGGCGGTCATTTATCACACGGCCATAGTGTTAATTTTTCCGGTCGTTTATATAATTTTGTTCAATATGGCTGCAACCCGGAAACAGGCGTGATTGATATGGATGAAGTTAGAGAAGTCGCGCTGCGGGAAAGACCGAAAATGATTGTCGCTGGCTTTTCGGCCTATTCAAGAGAAATCGATTGGCAGAAATTTAAAGATATTGCCGATGAAATCGGGGCCTATACTTTTGCGGACATTGCGCATATCGCCGGTCTTATCGCGGCGGGGCTATTAAATAATCCGGTTCCAATTTTCGATGTAGTTTCAACCACGACGCATAAAACTTTGCGCGGACCGCGCGGCGCGATTATTATGTGCAAGGAAAAATTTGCGAAGCAGGTTAATAGCGCGGTTTTCCCCGGTATGCAGGGCGGGCCGCATGATCATATTACGGCGGCTAAAGCGGTCGCTTTCGGCGAAGCTCTAAAACCGGAATTTATTGAATATTCAAAACAGATAATTAAAAACGCGCAGGCCATGGCCGCGGAGTTTATCGCGCGCGGCTATAAAATTATTTCCGGGGGAACGGATAATCATTTAATGGTTATCGATTTGAATAATAAAGGTTTGGTTGGTAAAGAAGCGGAAAAGACTCTAGAAAAAATTGGTATTTCAGTTTCGCGCTCCACGATTCCGAATGATCCGAATCCGCCCATGAATCCTTCGGGCGTCAGAATTGGCACACCGGCGGTAACGACGCGCGGGCTTAAAGAACCGGAAATGAAGTTAATCGTCGAATATATTGATTTAGCTTTACAGAATAAGGAGAACGAAGAAAAATTAAGCGACTTAAAACAAAAAGTTAAAACATTGTGCGAACAATTTCCGATCCCGACTAAATAATATGGTTAAAAAAATAGACGGCCGAACAATCGCGGAACGCGTTAAAGACCAGATTGCTCAGACAATTTTTGATTTTAAGGGGCCAAGGCCGAACTTGGCTATTGTTTTAGTTGGCGAAAGAGCGGATTCGAAATTATATGTTTCCTTAAAAGAGCGGGAAGGGAAAAAAGTAGGCGTCGATACGCATTTATATGAGATGGCGGAGAACACACCCGAAACCGAATTACTCGACGTCATAAATTTTTTAAATAAAGATGAGAGCGTTGACGGAATTTTAGTGCAGCTTCCTCTGCCGTCACAATTTGACGCTGATAAAATTATTGCCGCGCTTGATCCGAAAAAAGATGTGGACGGTTTTCACGCCCAGCACCCGGATTATGTCATGTCACCAGTTTTAGCTTCAATTTTAGCTTGCTTAGAAGAGATAAAATTTAAAGCCACGGGTAAAACAGCCTGCGTCTTACATAATTCAGAAGTCTTTGGCTTAAGCGTAAAGAAAATTTTAGAAGAGCAAGGTCTTAAAGTTTATTTGGGTGAGAAATCTGGAGAAGCAGCCGTTTTGGTCAGTGCTTTAGGCAAACCGCATTTTGTGAAAAAAGAGATGATTAAAGACGGCGCAGTTTTAATTGATATCGGGATTACGACAATCGAGGGAAAAGTTTTAGGCGATGTTGATTATGAGGACGTTAAAGATAAGGCGTCATATATCACGCCGGTTCCCGGCGGCATCGGACCGATGACTATCGCTTTCTTATTTAAAAATGCACTTGAGATATTTAAACGGAGAAAATAAAAAAGTCGTTCCGGAAAACAGGAACGACTATTCGATCAGCTTGGTTAAACAGTCTTCTCCTTGATGCCTAAAAATAATGAGCCAAGGGCGATTCCGCAGAATAGTAGGCCTATGATGACAAACACCATAGCGCTTAATCCGTCAGTTTCTATAACCGCTTTGTTCAGGCTAGCGAGTGATGACGACAAATGATAAAATTTCATTGTCAAAATTGTTACTCCGCTACTGATGAAAAGAATTGCTACTAAAGCAAGGGCGACTGCAAATATTTTAAATTTCATAAAGGACAGGTTTTTGGGGTTTCAAGTAATAATACCACATACTTATAAATAAGTCAATGGTTACGAAAAAGCAACAATTAAAGGAGTTATTAAAGATTCATTTCGGATATGAATCTTTTTTGCCTGGGCAAGAAAGAGCAATTGATAACATTTTAGGGCATCAAGACACAGTTGTGGTTTTGCCCACCGGTGGCGGGAAGTCATTAATTTATCAATTACCAGCTCTGATTCTTGAGGGCGTGACAATTGTGATTTCGCCGCTCATTGCGCTCATGAAAGATCAGGTTGACTCTTTAGAACACGTTGGCATCCCGGCCACTTTTATTAATTCGTCTATTTCGCCCGCGGAAACGGAAAAAAGGTTAGGACAAATTAAAGAGGGAATTTATAAAATAGTTTATATCGCGCCGGAACGTTTTTATAATCAACTGTTCACTAAAGAATTAAAAAACATCAAAGTTTCTTTGTTCGCGATTGACGAAGCGCATTGTATCAGTCAATGGGGTCATGATTTCCGGCCGAGTTATTTAAGACTCAAGGACGCGATTCGTTTTGTTGGTTCACCGACCGTTGTGGCTTTAACTGCCACGGCCACGCCGGAAGTACGCGACGATATTATTAAACAATTAAATCTAAAAGAAGCGGATATTGTTATTACTGGTTTTGCTCGTCCGAATTTGCAGTTTGCGGTTGTGCCAGCGAGTAACGGTCAGAAGCTAGAAAATGTTTTAAATATCTTAACGACTAATCCAGATTTAGGCACCGGTATTATTTATGTTGGGACGCGAGCCAAGGCTGACGAAATTTTGGAAGCCTTAACCGATCACGATATTAAAGCCGTGGCTTATCACGCCGGCATGGATACGGACAGTCGCAATTGGGTTCAGGAACAGTTTATGAAAGGGCGGGCGCAAGTTGTCGTGGCGACTAACGCTTTCGGTTTAGGAATTAATAAAAAAGATATTCGTTTTGTTATTCATTTTGATCTGCCGGGGACAATTGAAGCTTATTATCAGGAAGCGGGGCGCGCCGGGCGCGATGGGAAGCCAAGTTTTTGTTTATTATTCTATCATCAGCAAGATCGCTATTTGCGGGAGTTTTTTATCAAAGGCGATAATCCAGACCCGGCGATTATTCTAGAAATTTATGATTTTTTGCGGCGACGAGCGGAAATGGAAATCGATCCGGAAGCGTCCATTCTAATTACTTACGCCGAAATCGCTCAGAATTTATCGGATTCGGTCCCGGAAATGGCCATTGGTACCGCGCTTAAAATTTTAGAAAAAGAGGGTTATATCAGCCGGCCGAATGAAAAAAATTCGAATTCTTATTTAAAAACAAAAAAAGATTGGGCGGAAGTGGCCGCGTCTTTAGGCAAGCGCGCCAAGAGTCAGATTGAGATTGTCGAGAAGCTTGGCGAGAAATATCATCATGATTTAGTAAAAGGTTGGGAATTTAATCCGGAGGAAGTAGCCATTGTTTTAAAAGTAAAAAAAGATTCGTTACTTCGGGCGATTAAGAAATTAGCCGAAAAAGATTTAGTCGAATATAAACCGCCTTTTCGCGGTACGGAAATTAGGGTTCTAAAATTAGTCATGCCCGAAGATTTAAATTTAGATTTTAAGGCCTTAAAAGCCAAAGCGTCCCGGGCTTATGAGAAACTTGATGAGATGGAAAACTATGTTTATCATCTCGGCTGCCGTCAGGGCTATATCTTGAAATATTTCGGTGATCATCATCCGGCCGACTGCGGGCAATGCGATGGTTGCTTAAAACTTAAGCGGACGAAAGATAAGGGCGGAGCTGATTATCGTTATAAGGAATACTTGGGCTAACATCTTATGGATCAAAAAACCGTCGCGGAATTACTGGCCCTCGTGAAACGCAATTATCAGGAAATTGCGGCGGATTTTAATTTGACCAGAAAAAAAGAAGTCTGGCCGGAGATAAAAAAACTGGCCGAAAAAGTAAGCGCTGGCAGTCGAGTTTTAGACGTCGGTTGCGGTAATGGGCGGCTCTTGGAAGTTTTGCCGGATAATAAAATTGAATATTTAGGCCTTGATAATAGTGCGGAATTAGTAAAAATAGCGTCGCAAAATTATCCGACGCAAAAATTTCTAGTCGCTGATATTTTGAAATTAGAATCGGTTAAAGAAATAAGTAGCGGTACGTATGATTACGTTTTTTGTTTAGCGGTTTTGCAGCATATTCCGAGTCGTGAGTTAAGAATAGAAGCCTTAAGACAACTCGCCGTGCCCTTAAACACCTCCGGGAGGCTTATTCTTAGCTCTTGGAATCTCTGGGTGAGCCCGAAACATCGCCCCTTGCTTTTTAAAAATTACGGGCTTAAAATTATCGGAAGGAATAAGCTGGGTTTTAATGATTTATTATTCCCCTGGAAGAACGCGCAGGGCGAAGCCACGAGTGAGCGTTATTATCATGCTTTTACTAAGAAAGAACTTAAGAAACTCGGGCGTTTAGCGGGTTTAAAATTAATAAGTTTGAAAAGAGACCATTATAATTTTTGGGCTATTTGGACCAAATAAACATAAGTACCTTACCATTTTAAACTATCCCCCCATGGAAGAAACACTGATTAAACCAGAATTGCTTGTTCGACTTGAAGCCTTGTTTGCAAGCGGTGCTTTAAACAACGAAAAGCTTAGCTCAATTATCCAATCTTTGGAAAGAGTTAAGGACCGTAAGGCTAAGAAAGAGTTGAATAAGATTTTAAAGAGCGGTCAGACCATTATTGATGTCGCTGCCGTTGAACATACTTTGAAAAATTTTAAAGCGATTACTTACGAGCAAACGCTTAAAATTTGGGGCCCGGAATTAGTCCGCCCCAAGAGAGAACTTGAAACCTATACTCCGAGCAGTAAAGAACCGGCTTTCCGCGACCCGAATTTTCATTTTAAGGAAGTTGCCTTGCATGGTTTTTCCGTTGAAGAGATGGCTAAAAAATTTCCCGGTCATAACTGGGGTGGTCATCGTAAAAACAACCAGAAAGGAGTGCCGGGTAAGTATCTGGTCAGCTATGAAAATCCACTCGCTAATTTACCGGCGGCGTCGCAAAAAGAACAACACCCCAAGGAATGCTATCGTCTGGATTTTAATTTGCTCATTGAGCTTCTCTTGGATATTTTGATGCTTGGTCAGGAGAACGGTGGTAGCTATCCATCATTGTTCTATAGCACCACCTTTACGAACGATCATAGCGAAGAAATTTGCGTGGGGATTGCCCAGGGTAAAATCACGTTTATGACGGCGGAAAAAGCGCGTAGCCAAAATAAGGCTGGCGTCTGCCTCGTTAAAGCTGAAAAATGGATGTAAACCAGAGGCAAATAGTTAGCTTAAAGAACAGGGTCGAATAAAATCGACCCTTTTTTATTAATTTTTTAGTTTAGCCTTAATGCCTTGACACCCCTAGGGGGTATACGATATAATAGTCGTATATGAAAACCACGGAGCAAAGAATCAATAATATTATTGGACAACTGGAAGGAGCAAAAAAAATGCTCGCCGAAGAGAAGCGAGATTGTTTTTCTTTAATTATTCAACTTAAAGCTGTTAAGTCGGCAATGTCATCTCTTATGGAAAAAATTATTGCCGAAGAATTTAGTCATTGTCTTCTTGATAAGAGAATAACCGAGAAAGAGAAGATTGAAAAAATTTTTAAAGAAGTAATAAATAATAAAAATTAAAATTAAAAGTATGTCTCAAGCGTTAGAATTAAACAAAGATAATTTTGCGGCCGAAGTCTTAAATAGTGACTTACCGGTTTTAGTTGATTTTTGGGCGACCTGGTGTATGCCCTGTCAGATGATGGCCCCGATTTTAGATGAACTAGCCGTTGAACTGGCCGGCCAAATTAAGATTGCTAAAGTCGACACGGAAGCGCCGACGAGCGGCAACTTAGCGGAGGAATATCAGATTCAAAGCATCCCGAATATGAAATTATTTAAGGACGGGAAAATGATTGGCGAATTTATTGGTCTTAGAAATAAAGAATCCTTAAAAGGAGAAATTGAAAATTTAATTAAATAATAATATGAGTATTTTTGAAGATAATTTACAGCGTTTACAAGAAATTCAAATCCTAGAAAACATTAGCGACGCGGATATGGCGGTTTTAAAAGAGCCAGTCCAAGTTAAGTATGCGGATTTAGACATTAATGGAAAAAAATATCCAGCCTGGCGCATCGTTTATAACCGCGCGCTCGGTCCGGGCAAAGGCGGCATTCGTTTTCATCCGGAAGTTTCGGAAGATGAAGTAAAATCATTAGCTTTTTGGATGACCTTAAAAAACTCCTTAGCGGATATTCCCTACGGCGGAGCCAAGGGCGGAGTTAAATTCGACCCGAAGGTAGCGGATAAAAAAGAATTAGAAAAGGTCAGCCGCGAGTTTATTGATCAGTTTTATGAATATCTAGGCCAAGACAAAGATGTCCCGGCGCCCGATGTTTATACGAACGGGCAGATTATGGCTTGGATGCTTGATGAATTTGAGAAGAAAGTTGGGCATCACGAACCGGGTATGATTACTGGTAAACCATTGGAAGTCGGCGGTATCGCTTTAAGAGGCGACGCGACGGCGCAAGGTGGTTATCTCGTGACCAAAGAAATGATCAGTAAATTTTTAAGCGCCAAGAAAGAGATTAGTATTATTGTCCAAGGTTTCGGTAATGCCGGCTTATTCATGGCCGAGAAATTATATCATGATGGCTTTAAGGTTATCGCCGTTTCCGACAGCCGCGGCGGGATTTATCAAGAAGCCGGTTTAGCGATTGATAAATTAGCGGCTTTTAAAAATAGTGGACAAGCAGTTGGCGATTGGAGTGAAGGGAAAAAAGTGACGAACGCTGAGTTATTAGAATTAAAAACGGATATTTTAGTTTTAGCGGCTTTAGAAAATCAGATTACGGAGCAGAACGCGGCAAATATTAAAGCCGACTATTTAGTCGAGCTCGCAAATGGGCCGATAACCTACGCCGCGGATAAAATTTTGGCGCAAAATAAAAAGCTTGTCGTGCCTGATATTTTAGCCAACTCCGGCGGTGTCATTGTTAGCTACTTTGAATGGGCGCAAAACCGCACGGGGCAGATTTTAGACGAAGAATACCTTCGCAACCTACTTGATCAGAAAATGAAAAAAAATTGGACGCGTGTCTATGAAAAGTATCAAGAGAAGAATGGTTCGGTTACTCTTAGACAGGCCGCTTATATTTTAGCTGTCAAAAGAGTTTTGGCGGCGGAGAAGTTGCGCGGAAGAATCTAAAGGAGTTAGCATATAATAAAAGACAAATTAAAAAGGCCGGTTATAAGACCGACCTTTTGTATATTGAGCTTCCAGGGTTACAGTCGTTTGCCGACTTCAACCTTGGCTTTCCGCGGTTGTAAAGAACAAGTCTGGATAATGAACATGGCCGCTGTTTTGAGTTCCCGCTGCAGGAATTCATAAAGGGCGTTTCGGGAAACAGGGGGCTCGAGAAGCATCTCAAGGGCCTTGATAACGCAGTATTGCAAATACAGAATCAAATTTCTGTCGACGGGCTCCATTTTTGCCCAGATATCACTCCTAATGTTAAAAGTGATAGTACCGCTTTCTGGATCGATTTCCCAGTGATGATCGTTACCGGGAAGTTCCTCGTAGGCAATTTGTAGTCCGGTGCTGTGCCCTTTAACGACTTTGCGTTTATTGCCATTGGGACCAGAAACCGTAAGAGGCATATGTCCGGGGTGGCTTTGTCCGCTACCGTGGTTGGGAGTAGTTTGGCTAGTCAGATTTTCCGAGTCACTTGAATGATGCTCCGACGAATTATGGCGGACAGCCTTAGTCGGGAAATCTTGTAATTTAGTTGTTGTTTCAAAGCCTTTATGACCAACACCGATGGTGCCGATTTTAAAAGTTTTGACCAGGCCCTGGAGGTGGGGCATATCTATGAGGCCCTCTTCCACTTTGACCAAGACATAAGCTCCGACAGCCTGAAGACGGAGATCGCGTTGTTCGTCTTTGAGACTTAAGATGAGCTTGGTGCCATGATTTTGCGCCCAGGAATTAAGGTGCAGGCAAAAAGTCATCAAGGCATCGTTTTCCCGGAATTCCTTCCGGTTAGTATGTAAGGAACAAGCGCGAGAGTCGATGGTGCCCTCAAAAGCTCCAGAAAGAAGAATGGATAAAGTTTCTTCCTCGGCTAAGCCGCGGATTGACTTTGCAAGCGTCGTCATTGGAATTCGAAAGGCGTCGTTTTCAACACCAACCCGGATGAAACCTTTACGCCCCCGGGTAGTTTTAGGGGAGAGATAAAGACGAAAAGTGGTCTGGCTTGGCTTATTCTCATCGTAAATAATCGGGGGCAACTTTTCGCCTTGAAAGTCAGCGGCAACGAAAGCGATGCTTTCGTCGTGATCCTTGTCTTTGCTACGGCGAGCGGTAATTTTAACTTTCGTCCCCAGCTTTTTCATTGGTTCGGAGAATTGATTGAGAACCAGGGACTGGAGATCGGAGACAATAATATTATTAATGCTCTTGTCCTTGGTGAACTTCCTGATTTTTACCTGAGTCCGCCAGTCAACGGGGCGGCTATTAGGCGCACCTCTCCCGGTTTGGCTAAAGATAAAATCCGGTAATGGTTCCTCGGGAATTCTCGATAGTTCGCTGCTTTCCAAAATCTTTTCGCAGTCGAAATGCCAACGGTGATAGCCATTATGTCCCGGGCGCGGCGAAGAAGTAATAAAAAACTCTTCACATTTACCCAGGGGCGCCATCAAGCCGATTCCGAATTGACCTAAGCAACCCACTTTCTTGTTGGATTCGCAGATTGATTTCATAGCCGACTCCATCTTAGAGGGGCTTATGCCGCAGCCATTGTCATTGATAATTATAACGCGCTCAAAATAGTTAATGAACACACTGATGAAGGTGGCGCCGGAGTCAATTGAGTTTTGAATGGATTCGAGCACAACCTTACTGAGAGTTGGGTAATTATCAGCAATGTTTCGTAAGGCATTGCCGGCATGGAAGTTCATGGTTAGTTCATGCATGGTTATCTGGTTTTTTGGTTTTACTTATGAAATTTCCTAAACTTTTTTCACTGCACAGAGCGTTCATTAATCCGGCTACCCGGTAGAAGGCATTGGACATCTGAAACAAACCGCGTTCATCCGTACCTAAGGAAGTGCGAAAATTTTGCCTTTCCTCGGGAGTAGACTCGGTTAATTTTTTTAAGAGTGGTTCCAGACAGACGCCGATACTGCCGATAGTATGGAGCAGGTCGATGGTTAGTTGATCCTGGTTAGGGCAAGGGGTCGTTGGTAGAGCGGTAGAAGTATCATGAGTAGGAATACCCATCATTTCTGACGGAGCAATTTTAGAAGAATATTGCTTAATAAAAAGCTGCATAGCGTTATAAGCTTTGTCAGAATAACCTCTTTTGCCGAGCAGAACTTTATAAAGATCAGACTCTTCCTTATAACCAACAGCATCGGTTGCCTCTCGGGGGGTCGCAATATCATTAGCCAGTATTTTGATTACTAGTATGATAGTCGGCGTAGCGGAGGCTAATTCGACCACAGGAAACGAATTTCTGTGGAGATAGTATGCCATTTTAATCATGTTCAGGCCGGTCGGTATTTTTTTGCCGCTTAGCCATGATTCCAGAAGAAATGGGTCAGATAATTTAAAGTAGCGCTTAAGCCACCCCGGGCCGTCTCCAGCCATCTTGGCGGATATTCCATTTTTAAATACTTCCAGGCATTCCTGGACTTTTAGATCTCTCATAAGGTATATGTTTTGATTGTTAATGATCAGGTTAATTTCCCTTATTTTAGGGTTCTCAAAACATTACTATTTTTGTCTTAAAAAGTCAATAGTTTTGAGGCCTATATATATGATATAAAAAGACGAGCCGATAGACTCGTCTTTTTTATCTAATATCAGGTTATTTTTATTGTCCGCAACCAGCCGCGCCGCTGCCACTTGCCGCTGTCCCAGTCCCGAAACCAGGAGCTGGAGAAGCGCTAGACAGGGTTGCGTTGCATTCGCTCGGTGTGGTTGTGAAAGCGCTGCAGATAGTCTTCAAGAGAGAAGCGGAATCGCGCGCGGCATCAATTTGTTGACCGTTGATAACCAAAGTCGGAGAACCGCCAACATTATATTTTTGATTATCAGTTTTGTTAATATCGAAGCCCGGGTAACTGCCTTGGTAGCCAACATTATTAGTCGCATTTTCTGTGATCTTAAATTGTTTATCGGTCTTGGAAACGCAAGTAGCTAATTTACTAGTGTTAACTCCAGTTTGGCTAAGACAAGTCGCGGAATCGCTACCCACCAAGAAACATTTTAAGTAATCCTGTAATTTAGCGGTCTGTTCCTTTTCAATACAATATTGAGTTAAGTTTTCAGATAATTCTTTTTGGCCATGCATGGAATAGTCAACAAATTTTAATTGAAAGTCGATTTTATTTCCTAAGGCCGCTAAGACGGGCAAGATGCCTTTTTCAATCTGCGTGCCGTAAGGGCAATAACTCATCACAAAGAGTTCGACGCTCGGTTTGCTGTTTTTAGTTGATACCGTGGCGCTCGGCGTAGCCGCGGCCGCGTTGGCTTTTGTATCAGTGGTCGCTGCTTTGCCTTGAGAAATTTTTGCAATATCTAAAGCCTGCGGAAAGAATAATTTTCCATCGCGAGTCAAATAAGATTCGACTTCGCCAGAGGTGATGTCAATCGTCATTTTATATAAGCCGTATTCTTTAACGACATTTTTAATAGTCGCTTTTTGGCCGGATTGCATCAAATAAGTATTGACGAAAGTTTCCGCCTTAGTCTTCGCTTCATTCGGATTTAATTTTTTCGAATGGTTAAGGGAGAAGGCAACAACCAAAATCAAGACGATCACTAAAATGATCGGTAAAACAATACGCAAAAACCCCTCGCGAGTTTTTAAATGATGAATAATTTTCTTCATAGGGTTATGAAATTTATTTAAATTTTTTAAATCGACTGTTCTATATTATAGTAAAAAACCAGAAGGGCGTCAAAAAATAAGGGCGCCCTAACCAAATAGCTGGATTTTACGGTTTTTAATTACGGGGTAAGAAGGCTTTTAAGTCGCTTGGTAACTCCAGGGAAAAACTTTGTTTTTGACCGTCTTTATCAATAAATGAGAGTAGGTTGGCCATTAAAAAGACTCTTCCCAGGGCTAGTTTTTTGTTTTTAACCTTGGTTTTTGGCGTGGCGTATAAATCATCGCCCACGAGCGGGTGACCTAAAGCAAAGAAATGAACGCGAATTTGATGCGTTCTCCCCGTTTTAATTTTAACGCGCACTAAAGTATAGTTGATAAACTTTTGGATAACCTGAAATTCGGTTAGGGCCTCGCGCGATTTAAAAACGCCGGCCATATTGCCTTGGTCACGGCCACGAGGATGGGGGCGGTTTAAAAGATCAGCGGCGTTTAAAGGGAGGGCGGCCATTTTAAAACCAGAGCTCGAACGTTTAATCGGGAAGTTTATTTCACCATGATCCCGCGCTAAAGCGCCATGAACTAAAGCGATATACTCTTTATTGATTTCACGATCTTTAAATTGATCCTTTAAGCAATCAAAAGTAGCTTGGTTTTTAGCAATAACCATTAGACCGCTGACGTCTTTGTCGAGCCGATGAACAATGCCGGGCCGACTAGGGTCGTCACCGACTTTGATTATGGCGGGATAGCAGCTAATCAGCCAGTCGGCTAAAGTTGCCTCTTTAATATTCCCGCCGCCATGAACAGCGAGACCGGCGGGTTTATCAATAATTAAATAATCTTGATTCTCAAAAATTATCCGTGGAGTCATAAATTTGAACACCTACTTTCTTTTGGCGCTTAAAAATTGTTTTCAAGTCTTCCGGCTTAATGCCACCCAAGAAATATAAGAAAAAGAAATAAAGCACGCTAGAAACAAGTATTAATAAGATTACTCCTCCTAAGCTAGTTTGGTAAAGCGGTGTAAAAAATAAAAGGAAAAGTCCCATCAGCGCTCCGGCCGCTAAGGCGCGGAAGAAAACCCAGAGGTTGGGTAGAGCGCGGCTATATTTATGAACGCAATAAGCGGAAAAAATGGCGATGAGTAGCTCACTATAAATAGTCACGGCTGCAGCGCCGAAATAAGAATAGCGTGGAATTAAATATAAATAAGCGAGCAAGGAGCTAAGGCTAGTAAAAACATAAAAACCGATCATGCGTTTTTGTTTATCAATCGCAATGACGGCATGAGAAAACATCGCGCCTAAGAAAATTGCGGCCACGGCATAAATTAACCATTGGAGGATTAGACCGCTTTCCGTGAAATTGCGGCCAGCCACAAAGAGCATAACTGGTTGGCCTAAAAATTGCGCCCCGATGACGAGTGGAATGGCGACAATAGCCATGAAGTTAAAAGATTTTTGAAGGACGGTTTTAAAATAGGCGCGATTATTTTCAAGCCAGGCGGCCGTTAAAATAGGTAGAATTAAGCCAGCGAACATAAAAGGCACGGTCGTTAGGACATCAATAATTTTATAAGCGGCACCATACAGACCAACTTCGCCCGGGCTACGGAATAAAGATAGAATTAAAGTATCGGCGCGCAAGTAGATTAAATTCAAGACGATAGTAATTGCCAACGGCCAGGACTTAGACAGAATTTTTCTCCATAAAGAAAAATCAAGCGCCAGCTTAACAATGGCGTAACGGCAGGCAAAAAGATAATGAAGAATAAAATTTACAGCACTCGCCGCGACCGTTGCGATTAAAATACCATTTAAACCCGCGCCTAATTTTTTTGCGTAGATGATTCCGAAAATCAAAAAGAGACGGCCGACCACTTCAGCCACCGCATCGCGGTCCATAATTAGTTTCTTTTGAAAAAAGCCGATGAGAATTTGATTTAAGGCCGGGAAGATGAAAGACACAGCCGTAATTAGAACGCCGATTTTAACCGCCTGGCTATAAGAGAAAAAGATAACTAGAATAGGCGCCAGCGCCAAAAGAATAATTGCCGAAGCTAAACGCAGACTGAAAAGGTTGTTTAAAATTTTATTTTCGTCATCGCGGTGTCCGCTAATCATCTGGACAGTCACGAGAGTTAACCCGAGATCGGCAATAACCGCGAAGAAGGTTAAGAAGGTCACGACGGTAGTATATTCGCCGAAACCATCCTGGCCTAAATAACGAGTAATTAGGGCGACAGAAAAAAGACCCAAGACAGTCGAAACTATCTTGCCGCCTATTTGCAGAGCTGTATTATGGGCGATCCGGGCGGCTAAACTCATTTTCCTTGTTTTTTTAGGGGAATTTTTATATAATTAAAGTGTAATTCAATTATATCATATTTATGATTATCACTAAAAAACACATTTTTTCTTTATTGTTTTTAAGTTTTTTAACTTTACTCGCAATTTTTCCTTTTGCCCCAGCTATACCCGCACAAGCTCAGGATAATACTTTGTACCAGAGCCAAACGGGCATGACTGATATCGGTGCGGTCTACGGAAACAAGACTACGGATATCAGACAGATTATTCTTAAGGTGGTTAGTATCGCCTTAGGACTCTTGGCTGTTATCTTTTTATGCTTAACCCTTTTTGCCGGTTTTAAATATATGACCTCGGGCGGTAATGAAGAGGAAACGCGCAAGGCAATTAAGCTTTTGACTAACGCGGTTATTGGTTTAGTGATTATTATGCTCTCTTGGGCGATTACCCGCTTTATTATATTACGCTTGAACGCGGCAATTAATAATAATGTTAACGCTTATTACCCCTATTAGCTTAATTTTGACAAAATTAGACAATCTGGTATAATAGATTTAGAAGCTAGTTGTTCATACAATTAGCTTTTTGTCTATCTAATATTAACTAATCAAATTATATGTCAGAAATCAGCAATGCGATTAAGCAGCTGTGCGAGGAAAAGAACCTCGATTTTAAATCCGTGATTAGTGCGATTGAACTCGCACTGGCGGCCGCTTATCGTAAAGACTACGGTGAACGTAATCAAAATATTCGCGTGAAATTCGATCCGAATTTAGGAACATCGGAAATTTTTGATGTGAAAACTGTGGTCGATAATTTACCCGAAGAAGAAGAACGGGAAATGCTGGCGAATTTATATAATCCTAACCCGAAAGAATTAAAAAAGGAAGAGTTTAGGGAATTTCGTCCGGAAGTAGTTGAAGAGGAGCCGGCGGAAGAAGGGAAGAAAAAATTTAATCCGAAGACGGATATTCAACTTAAAGAAGCGGCGATTTTAAAACATGATGCCGTGATTGGCGAGGAAGTAGTAACAGAGTTACCGATTCCAGATAGTTACGGTCGTATGGCCGCTCAAACCGCGAAGCAGGTTATTATCCAGAAATTACGCGAGATGGAACGAGATATGATTTTCGGCGAATTCAAAGGGAAAGAAAGAGAAGTGGTCTCCGGCATTGTGCAGCGCCGGGAAGGACGCTTCGTTTTTGTTGATTTAGGTAAGGCAATCGGGCTCCTGCCAGCCGAAGAACAGATTTATAACGAACGTTATGAAACCGGTATGCGCGTAAAGGTTTATATTAAGGAAGTACGCGAAGGACATAAGGGGCCGGAAATTATTTTATCCCGCCGCAGCGAAGAAATTTTACGAAAAGTTTTTTATCTCGAAATTCCGGAAGTATCAAACGGCTTAGTAGAAATTAAAGCGGTCGCCCGCGAAGCCGGGTCGCGCTCGAAAGTCGCGATTTGGACTGACGCCGACAACGTTGACCCAGTCGGTTCCTGCGTCGGGCAGCGCGGTTCTCGTATCCAAACAATTATTTCGGAATTAGGCGGTGAGAAGATTGATATTATTGAATACAACGAAGATGCGGAAAAATTTATTGGCAATGCCTTAGCCCCGGCCAAAATTATGAGTTTAGAATTAGATCAGGCCGAACATAAAGCGGTTGTGAAAGTCGCGCCGGATAAATTATCTCTCGCGATTGGTAAAAGCGGACAAAATGTTCGCCTCGCCGCACGACTCACCGGTTGGAAAATAGATATTATTGAGGCCTCGGAAGAAGGCGAGAAAAAAGTAGCGGCGAGCGACGAAGAATTAGCCGTACTTGATGAAGAAAACGCGGTCTTAGAAGCGGCCGGTGAAAAAACCGTGACAGGCGAAGCGGAAGCTAGCGAAGAAAACGTTGAAGGCGAAAACGTTGAAGGCGAAAAGAAAGCGGCCAAAAAAGTTAAAAAAACTAAAGAAACAAAAACTAAAAAAACTAAATAAAAAACTATGTTGCTGACCCTCTTAATTTTTGGGAGCGCGATTGTCGCTGTCATCTACGGCGCAATTGTTATCGCCTCCATCCTCCGTTTACCGGAAGGTAACGACAAGATGAAAGAAATTGCTAAGGCGATTCAAGCCGGCGCCAAGGCTTTCTTAAATCGACAGTACAAAACGGTTGCGATTGTGGCTGTGGTTCTATTTTTAATCATCGGCTTTGTTTTAGGTTGGTTAACAGCGGCCGCCTTTATTTTAGGCGCGGCCCTCTCGGCTTTAACCGGTTACATCGGTATGTTTGTGAGCGTGCGCTCTAATGTCCGGACGACAGAAGCGGCGCGTGGCGGTTTAGCTAAAGCCTTAAAAGTCGCGGTCATGGGTGGCAGTGTTACCGGTATGCTAGTCGTTGGTTTAGCTTTGCTCGGGACAGCTGGTTTTTATTTTTTGACTCATGATTTACATGCTTTGATCGGTTTTGCTTTTGGCGGTTCGCTTATTTCTATTTTTGCGCGCTTAGGCGGCGGTATTTATACGAAGGCAGCGGACGTGGGCGCGGATTTAGTCGGGAAAGTCGAGGCGAGTATTCCAGAAGACGATCCTCGTAATCCGGCGGTGATTGCCGATAATGTCGGCGACAACGTCGGCGATTGCGCGGGCATGGCGGCGGATTTGTTCGAAACTTATGCCGTGACTTCAATCGCGGCCATGGTTTTAGGCAGTTTAACTTTTCCGAATAACGATAATATTATTTTGTTCCCCTTAATTTTAGGCGCGATTTCGATCGTTGCTTCAATCGTGGGTATTTTCTTTATCCGTCTCGGTAAAAAACAAAATATCATGCGCGCTTTGTACAAAGGTTTAATTGCCGCTGGTGTTTTATCGGCGATTGCTTTTTATCCGGCGGCTATTAAATTATTACCGGTGGCGGCCCAAGGCTCTAAACTATATTTAGCAAGTTTAATCGGTTTAGTAGTTACGGGTTTATTAGTTGTTATTACCGAATATTATACTTCGACAAAATTTTCTCCGGTTAAAGGCATCGCGGAAGCGAGTAAAACTGGTCACGGCACGAACGTCATTGCCGGTTTAGCGGTTTCCATGAAATCAACGGCCTGGCCGGTTATCGTCATTTGTTTGGCGATTTTAGGCGCTTATTCTTTGGGCGGTTTATACGGCATCGCGATTGCAGCCATGGCCATGTTATCAATGGCCGGTATTATCGTCACGATTGATGCTTACGGTCCGATTACGGATAACGCGGGCGGCATTGCGGAAATGGCGGAGCTCGGTGACGATGTGAGAAATATTACAGATCCCTTAGATGCGGTTGGCAATACGACTAAAGCGGTAACGAAGGGATACGCGATTGGCTCCGCGGCTTTAGCGGCCCTGGTTCTCTTCGCGGATTTCACAGCGAAAATAAAATTAGGCGGCGGTAATGCGCAATTCTTGATTGATAATCCTTATGTTTTGATTGGACTATTTATCGGCGGTTTATTACCGTTCTTGTTCGGCGCGATGGCCATGAAAGCGGTCGGTCGCGCGGCGGGTTCGGTCGTCGAAGATGTACGCGCTCAGTTTAAGGAAAAAACTGGTATTATGAACGGCACGGAAAAACCGGATTATGGTCGCACCGTTGATATCGTTACGAAAGCGGCGATTAAAGAAATGATTATCCCGGCCTTGATTCCGGTTGTCGCGCCGATTATTGTGGGCTTTGGTTTTAATATGTTGGGCCATGAATACGGTCTTGAAGCCTTAGGTGGTTTGCTGGTTGGCTCGATCGTGACCGGTATCTTTGTCGCGGTTTCAATGACCTCGGGCGGTGGCGCTTGGGATAATGCTAAAAAATATATTGAAGCGGGTAATTTTGGCGGCAAGGGTTCGGACGCACATAAAGCGGCAGTTACCGGCGACACGGTCGGCGATCCTTATAAAGATACAGCCGGTCCAGCGATCAACCCGATGATTAAGGTCTTAAACATTGTGGCCCTACTCATCGTCGGCTTGCTCCTCTAATTTGATATCGAATTTAGAAATAAAAACGCCTCGGTTAACCGAGGCGTTTTTGGTCTAGACAAAAGAGCCGGGAAGGGATAAGATAAGGGGAATAATTTGTTGTTTTAAAAAAGTTTTAGGTTGAACCAAAAATCAAGATTAGGGGACTTACGAAATTAAAAGACGACTTAAGGATCAGCGAACGGGAAGAAAGATTAATCGCCGCCTTGAGAGAAGTAAAAAGATCACCTCTTTTTTGGAAATCAGGTCGCTTCCGATTAAACAAATCAATTCAGACTATCCTTAAGGAGTCTGCAGCGCAAAAAGATTCTTTTTTCCCGTTACTTCTTTGGATGGAAGGTGACGATAGGACTTTTATGCTTCTTATTGACCCTAAAGCAACGAACTGGATTGGCGATGTTGCCTATACTTGTTATCTTTCCTCGGCAGACAAAGGATGGATTAAGATCCAGTTATCTCAGCACTATGAAGGAGCAGGAACGGAAGAGCATTTTGTTCTAATCTTATACCCAGGTTCTGTTGATAGGGACCAACCAGGTTGTGACTTCGGACAATTTGAACTTTATGTTGAAGCTGATTCGCCCTGTATGGCTCATCGCTTCTCCTATCCTTACGAAGTTTAAGAGCCAAAAACCAAATTTCAACGCAGGAAACACCTGCGTTTTTTATTATTTAATTTTAATAGTGTCGCTTGATTTTTCCTTAAAAACTGCTACAATAAAAACAATTATTCATAAATTAAAGCGGGTCAGAAGCCCGCTTATCCTAACTTTAAGACCTATGCAAGTCACCAAAAAAGATTTAGAAAAATCGCAAATAGAGTTAACAGTTGAACTCACGCTCGCGGAATTCGAACCGTATATTGTTAAGGGTGCGGAAGAAGTTGCTAAGAATGTGAAGATTGAAGGTTTTCGTCCGGGCAAAGCGCCACTAGAAGTTTTGAAACAGAAAATCGGCGAGATGACGATTCTCGAAGAAGCGGCACACCTCGCGATTCATAAAACTTTAGACGAAGTGATTGAGAAAAATACCATGGAGCGTCAGGCCTTTGGTCAGCCGAATGTCAGTATTACAAAACTTGCTCCTAATAATCCGCTTGAATATAAGATTACTTTGTCATTACTACCGACGGTCGCTTTAGGCGATTATAAGGATTTAAAAATAAAAGAAGAGGAAGTAAAAATGGACGAAAAGGAATTAGCTAAGTCTTTAAAAGAATTACAGGAAATGCGGGCGGTTGAAGTCTTAAGCGAAGAACCGATAAAAAAAGGCGATAAGGCCGTGGTCGATATTAAAATGTTTTTAGATAAGGTCCCGGTGGAAGGCGGGCAGCATAATGACCTCGCGGTTTTAGTCGGCAAGGAATATTTCGTGCCTGGTTTCGACGATCATTTAATCGGCGCAAAAAAAGACGAGGAACGGAAATTTAATTTACCTTATCCCGACGATCACCATCAGAAAAATTTAGCCGGTAAATTAGTTGAGTTTGAAGTTAAGGTTAAAGACGCTTATACTCGGGCCATCCCGGAATTAAACGATCAGTTTGCGGGATTTTTTCAGGTTAAGAATTTAGAAGAATTAAAGAAAACGATTACGGATAGTCTCCTTGCTGAAAAAAAAAGGAACGCGGATTTAAAAAGCGAATCTGAGATGGTTGAAAAAATAATTAATAATGCTAAGTTCGGAGATTTTCCGGACGCGCTTATTGAAAGCGAAACGAATAATATTTTAGGCGAACTTGAGCAGAGCGTTATTCGCCAGGGCGGTAAGTTCGAAGATTATTTAAGCCATCTTAAAAAAACTCGAGCGCAATTAATGCTAGATTTAGCGCCGAACGCCGTGAAGCGCGTCAAAGCGGCCTTAGCGATTCGCGAAATTGCGATTATTGAAAAAATAAACGTGACGGAAAAAGAAATTCATGAGAAAATTGATGAGCTTAAAAAACAATATGCTCAGAATCAGGATATATTAAAGATGATTGTCGAACCGGGTTATCACGGTTATTTAAGTAATGTTTTAACTAACGAGAAAGTAATTACGCAGCTTAAAGATTGGAATTATGTCCGCACTGGCCATCAACAAAAAAGCTAGTTTTGATTATGAACTGCTCGACCGCTATGAAGCGGGTCTCGTTTTATTTGGTTATGAGGTAAAAGCAGTTCGAAATGATTTAGCTAGCCTCAAAGGTAGCTATATTAGCTTGCGGACGAAAAATAATAAGACCGAACTATATTTAATCAATTGTCATATCGCGCCTTATAAGCAGGCCGGACCGCTCCCGGACTATGATCCGACGCGAGAACGTAAATTACTCTTAAAAAGAGGAGAAATCAGCCATTTATTAGGCAAAAAGAAAGAAGAGGGCTTGACACTAATCCCGCTCAAAATATATACTAATCATAGTTTTCTGAAGCTGGAATTCGCGGTTGCCCGCGGTAAGAAGAAGTTCGATAAACGGGAAACGATTAAGAAACGGGAAACTGACCGCCAACTCCGGTCTTTAACAAAGAGAGGATAGAAATTTCTGAAGAGGGGATGAAAGGAATCGACAGTCGGACCTTTTTCTAAATATTCAAGACGTGCTTGGTTACCACGCTAAACTGACTAAAAAACACAAATGCCAAAACGGCAAAAGCGTTCACTTGGTTAACTCCGAGCTACGCTCCAGTTATGGCCTAAAACAAATTAAGCTATAACCATCGGTCGCCGTGAGTCTTCATAACGGTCGGCCGGTGTCATAAACATGAAGATAGGCAGCTAATCGCGCTTTCCAGTTAACGCCGAAACAAATAGGAAGATCGCTCTAATCGCTTTTTGCTCGACTTTTGATGGCTAGAGTTAAACAACAAAATCGGGATAATCTTGTACCGGTATTTAGAAAAACCGATTGGACATGGGTTCAACTCCCATCATCTCCACAGATTTGGTTGGCCGGAATTAAAGCCGCGGTGGCGGAACTGGTAGACGCGCTGGACTTAAAATCCAGTTGTAGCGATACAGTGCGGGTTCGATTCCCGCCCGCGGCACTTTGAGAAGAAATTTTTTGCGGGTATCGTATAGTGGCTATTATGCGACCTTGCCAAGGTCGAGAGACGGGTTCGATTCCCGTTACCCGCTCACAAACAAAAAAGACAGAATGTAATTCTGTCTTTTTTGTTTGAATAGGATGATAACGGGGATCGAACAAGATGGCAGTGAGCTAGACTTCGCCCAAATCTTAATTATTGACAGAACAAATATTCAATGTTATATTCTTTTGTTAAGTAATTACCTTAAAAATTCAATATAAACCCAAGTCTAAACCCAAAACAGAAAATGGAAAATGTTAAAGTAAGCGCTGCTCGTAAAGTTATTCTTCACGCGGCTGCTAAAAGGAAAAGAGGGAGAAACCCTTCGCTCGCCTATAAAGGCGAAAGAAATCCGAGAAAGGCTCTGGCCCTCGCCCTGAGTGATTACGAATGGGAGAAAAAAATTCCGGAAATTTCTGACAAAATTCTGGCGCAAAGGATGAAGCAGATCAAATATGTTAAGCCGGCAATGCAAGGAATCAACGGGAAAATTTACACCACCAGCGAAGAGGATGAAAAGTATTTTGATCTCTTCTATGTGAAAAATCATTGTAATCCCAGAACACAGGCCTTTAATTTTGAAGAAGGTAGCGAATTAACAACGCGAGCTGTTGGCCTCAAGCCACTGGCGACCAGGGATATTTTTGTCAGGATTGGCGGTTATTATGGTTTCTGTAAAATCAGCTTTGCCGAACTCATGGCGCAGATACCAGCTGATATTTTACCGGACACAGTTGCCTTCGCGCTTAATCCTAAAGGAAGCCCGCGTGTTCTCAACAGTGACTATCAATCAACTTCCATTATCTTCTACGGCAAAAACGGGGAAGGGTCAGGCCTGGAAGATGCTTATCCTTCGGTCCAGGGCTTAATTAAGCCGGTTGATCTTGAAAGGGCGAACAGGTTAAAAGAGCAGATTAAGCCGATTATTAATTTCTACAAAGAGGGCTATTACTTTATTGCCCCAGGCGAGATTGAAAAGCTATTCATGCGTATCGGTATTTGGATTGCTTTAAACGGCAGCCACCTGCACTATAAAAACGAAACTACTCCTGTCCCGAAACCATATAAGCTCGGCGCCGAGATTAATGTTTACCAGGAATTCGGGGAGATGGCGGATTTCTATGAGCCGAATTATGCTTATCTAATCAGCCAGATACCGGATGAGCTTATCAATGAAAAAACAATCGGGTTTCTTTATCGCACGACGGATTACTTCCGTACCAAAGAAGGAACACTGCATGTCACCAAGTTGCAAATGGTTGAGAAAGAATAATTCCGAATGTAAATTGTTGTCTCATAATTTAGAAAAGATGAAAAAGAAAAAACCAAGCAAAGAACAGATCAGTGCTTTGAAGTATTTGATCCTGAATTCCAAAGACGCTGATGATGAAGACAAGAAAATCTGTTTCGCTCTGATTGATGCCAGCCAGGGTTTTACGAAACCGGTTTATTTTACAATTAAGGACCTGCCTATCGACGGTGAAATTCCAGGGATTGACCGGATGGTCAGTAGCGTTGGCAGTACCCACTTGGATGCGATTATGACAGCCCTGGGGACGAAGTATCGTTTCTCCTTTCATGGTGGTTATTTCCGCAATAAGATCTGGTATTCCAAAATACGCGTCAAAGGCAAATGGGATTTTACCGTTTGGCTCTCCGATACCCGCTATGATCGCCAGGCTACGAGCATCAACAAAAACCGAGTTTCCAGGGTCGAGCTGAAAGACACTCTCCACAATTTGTCGAGATCTGTCGCGCAATAAGCAAGTTTCAACTGCCCAAATTTTTTGCCTAACCGCTGTTTCAAAGCAGCGGTTTTTTATATCCAAAAAAAGTCAAAGATTTATAATTGACACCATGTAATTTTAATGGTAATATTTTTTGTTAAATTACTTTTTCCTTAACAAATCAAAGGTTGAACTAAAAATAGACAAAATGGACAAGTTATTAAAAGAAAAAATGACCTCGCGGTTTAACCTGGAAGAGATTGAGAAAATCGAAGCCTTCCTGGATCGCGGTTTCTCGCCGAATGGCGTGATTGTAATCTTAAGTATTTTCTTCTGTGCGGCAGATGAGAACAAAAAATTGGCAGATGTTATGCCGGCCTGCGAAAAAGCCTGGGAAAATGTTTGGCAAATGCAGCACCCCGATCTCAGGGGCGACGTTGATGCTCCGGGCGGGGCCGGGGCAGCGAGCCGGCGCGCTATCGGAGAGATTTATGAGAAAGTCGGCATCGCTTCTCCTATGAAGGATGTGGTCACTATCCCTCAAGCCCCATTCACTGTTCGTACCTGGAATTCAACTTATAAATTCGGGGCGATTGATGAAGAGGGCTGGCGGACGATTGAGCGGTTGAATAAACCGATCGACATTTCCCGTTGCAAAATAACATTTCTGGCCTTGCATAAAAGCATGAAAATGGACGATGACCAGAATAGCGGCTGGACAACCTCACCGGTTGTGACCGTGGAATAGCCAGATAATATTAATCTAATAATCTAAGGGATGAAAAAGAAGGTAACTAAAAGACAGCTTGATATTCTGAAGTTCGTTATTCTTAATTCTCGGGATTGCGGCGACGAAACCAAAAAAGCCTGTTTGGCGCTTATCGACGCCAGCGAAAAGTTGACCAAGTCAGTTTTTTGTACAGGCTATTCAGAGGATATTACTTTCGGGCTTCATAATATGTTGAGTCTTAACGGCAAAACACATTTAGATTCGAAGCTGAGTCAGCTCGACACTAAGCTCAAGTTTAGCCATTTCGGCGGCTACTTCCACAATGGAAAATTAATTAATTATTGCCGAGAGGGGAAGAAGTACACACACACGATCATTTTAAGCCCGTATTATTACGGCAGCGAAAGGATGATTGAGGTCACGGCCGAGCAAGTTGAGGCCATCGACTTAAAAGCCGCTCTTTAATTGATTCTGACAAGATAAAGCTGAGCTCACTCCTCAGCTTTTTTATATCCTCGCCCCAACCTTTATTTTTCGTCATAAATAATGCTATTATTAAAGCATGAACAAGACACAAACAATTAAAGAAGGTGATAAACCTAATTCTTTTTGGCAGGATCGGATTTTACTAGAGAGTCTAATTAGTCAAATTTTACCTGGATTAATTATTTCTGATCCCAAAAAAGCGGATGAGATTTTAGCCTTTATTAAAGAAGGGGTTAGTCTCCCGGAGTTTTTAGAAAAATATCCGGAATTTGATAAATGGGAATTAAAAGTAAAACCAGATTTAACACGCACCCTAAACTTTATTAATCAGGAGAATGAAGATAATTTTTTCCCGATCGTCGATTTTAATCATGATATTCTATATTACTTAACAGAAATAATTAAAACTAAAAAACTTTTATCAATTTCGGACGACGATCTTAACTACCAATTTCAATTACGCGTGGTTCTTTATAAGAACTTTAACCGCTATCTTAATTTATTATTAAGTAAATTAGGCGCTAAAAAAGCAGAAGTGGCCGCGCAGGCGTTATTAGGTTCTTTCAGTCGGCAGGAATTTCTCAAAGTCTTGTCTACTCAAACCGGCGAGACGCCAAATGACTTGATTGATAATTTTTTTAACTTAAAAAAATAAATAATTTAAGCAAAAAACATATGAGTATTTGGAATAAATTAGGGTTCGGCCAAAGCGAAGAAGAGAGCAAGGCGCCCGCGCCAGAAAAAGAATTTAAAGTAAACGAAAGCGGTCGCGATCGCTCGCTTTTGTCAGACCTCGAAAAAGTTCAGGGGCAATTAGACGAAAAAGGAGAAATGTCGCCGGAAGAATTAGAGGCGATTACCGGTATGAATCCGGAGGAATATTTAAAATACGCCATGGGCGATGAGAATATCAATATCGCCGAGATTGAGGATTTTAATCAGAGCTTAAAGGAGTCGCTCGCGAGTCAAGTCGAGACCTATCAGGATCCGAATATTTTTAAAAAGATGATTCGCAGCCAGGCCGGTAAAGCGGCGTTTGTCTCTCTTTTATTATTTTTGAAATTTGCGCCTCAGGCGCAGGCGGCGGAGCCGACGAAACCAGAGACGAGCGCTAAAAAGTTTAATATTGAGCTTAATGATAAGAGTGAAAAGAAAATAGAAGGCGGTGATAAAACCTATCATCTTGACGCCGAATCATCGGAAAACCTAGATTTAAATAATTTAGCTCAATTGGATCTATCTAATAGTTATGAGACAGATAAAGCCGATATTCCGGCCGATCAAGCCGAGCAAATAAAAGCGCAGGTTAAGCTTTTTCTCAGCCAGATTAATGAGGCGAATTATCATGATTTTATGTCTCATGACATAGTCATGTATTCTTCGAGTGATCAACGGAAAACTAATAATTGGGATAATCCGCCACTTAAAACTAATAAGTTTGTTCTTGAAAATAAAATTGATGACGAGCGCCGAGGAGGAAATGCCAATTTAGCTGAAAATAGAGGTATTAATGGAGCGGAAGCGGTTGAAGAGGGTATTAATGAATTTGTAAAAGAGGCCAAAGAAAAATATAAAGCAGTGCCTTCCGGCTTAAACCCGGAACGACTTGATGGTATTGCCGAAAAGCCAATTATTATTAAGGTCGCTGACAGCAAGAGCGGGCCTGAAGCCGGGATTACTTATCTAACCGATTTGAAAAAAGACAATGGTAAAAATTATACGGAAAAAGAAATTGAAAAAATAAAGCAAAGCAACCCGGATAAGTACCAGAAATTATTAGAAGAATGCCGCTATGTGAAAGTTAATTTGATGGCGGAAGGTATGACGATGCAGAAGATTCCTAATATTCCGGTTGAATTAGGGCCAACACCCGACTCGATATCGGTTACGTCTCATCCACGCATTGAGCTGCCGCCGATTAATAATAATACGAAAGGATTGATCGCTATTGATATTAGCCCGTCAATGGCGCCCACGATAGCTGGGATCGCCCAATATTTGCTTGATAATTATCCCGATTCTAAAGCGGAAATAACCATCGAATTTTTTTCGGATCATGCCAATTCTTTTAAGGTATGTAAGAATATTAACGAAGCCGTCCAGGTTTTAAGACAAGTTCCGACCAGCGGCAATACTCAAGAAAAAGTAATTAGCTCGACCTTGGAGGGTCTAGACAGATTTAGTTCGGAAAAAAATGTCAATGAAAACCGATGGATGGTTACTTTTACAGACGAGTCATTTCAGGACGTTACTTATAATAAATTAATGAAGATGCAGGAAGAAGCCGCCGATAAAGATGTTTATGTTAAGATGGTGGTCCCTTATCTTGAAAATAAACAAGCAAAATATTTGCAGATGGATTTAGATGGTTTAATCAAAGATTTTACCAAGCCAACCGGTGCCTTCGAACAGACAAAGATACAGTTAGAGAAATACTCAACGGCTAAGGGCCTGGGGCATAATTTACATAAAGAATACGCGGAAAAATTGAAAAATATTGATGATGAAAATATTATTGTCAATAAGTTTTCTATCGGAGATGAATATGGCCACGATAAACTAGTCAGGGTTACTAGTTATAACTAATTTTAGCCTACTATTGACATATATTTTTACTTATGGTATAAATAATAGTTGCTTATTTTAGTTTAAAAAGCTGATTTAAGACCAACCTAAAGTTATTTAAAAATTCATTAAAACCCCCAGTAATCATGAAGAAATTGGTATTATTATTGTTTTTAATACCGTTGCTTAATGTCTGGGGACAGGTTTCCCCACAAAAAGCGCGGGAAATATTAGGGGAGAGATTTATCTCCCGGCAAGAGGCCTCCGTTTTCTGGTCCAAATTAACCTATAAGGTTACTAATGATCAGGAAATAGGCGCGACGAATGCTCCTGAAGAAATTATTCCTTATTCCGAAACGACTCTAAGGAAATGTCTCGAAAAAAACACCAACGGGTCAGATTTTTATCTTGTGCCAGTGTTCGGTCTGAACACTAGCGACCTCGCAATGTTTTGGAAGATTCATTCCCCGGCGCTGCCGCTTAAGGTTAGCGGCGTGGGTTGGCGCCTCGTTGACTTCTCGAGTAACCCGGAGATGTATTTTTCCTGGCAAGAAGAGAAAGATGAAGCGGCCAGACAAGGTCTGACATTATTGTCAGCCCTGGATTATCTTGAAGTCAGCGCTACGATTAGCTTGACCCGCGGAAAAGATAAAACTTCTAATTACAAAAAGTTTTTCTTTTCGACTGAGAATCTGGTTAATGTTAACAATGCTAAAGCGGACAAAGCGATTATCTTCGCGGCTAATTTACAGGAAAAAGAGGCTTTAATCCTCGATTTCCCCAGGGAATGTTTTATTCCGGCCCTGATTAAGCCCGAAGAAATATCCTACATTATTCTTGGTGACAAGCAAACAACCTTTTCCAGTGTTTGTCTCAAAAATTATCTTAAGCTTCCGCCTGAGGGAATTGATTATCAGATTTCCGTCATCAGATGGAAGTAAACCCTTCGCTCCTGACTAGAGCAGGTGACCCCAAAAATCCGGGGTCACTTTTTTTTGATTTTTTCGCTAATTTATGGTAACCTTGTCAGGTAAATAATAAATTTGGCAATAAAGATATGTCCAAAATTTATCACCCTAACGATCATGAGGATTTATTAGTCTTTAATCCTGATGATGAACCGCTTAAGCCGGAACAGATTGAAGACCTAGAGGGGCCGCTAAATAAAGAGGCAAAATTGGTTTTACCCGACTTAATTAAAGTTAAAGATGAATTATTGCAGCACGACTTAGAACTGAGGGGCGAGAGGGAAATTTGTAGTAGCGGCGTTTTTGGGCCGCTTTTTAAGTTAAGAGCTTTTGACCCGAAAACGGGTCAGGAAATATATCTATTAGAAAGAACTTTTACCGATGTTCAAGATTTGGAACGACGCTTTTCGCTCGCCGCGGTCTCTAACACGCCCTGGCGGACCGATTCCGAACCACGCTATGAGATAATCAATCCGCTTGACCATCATCAAGACAAATTAATCATTGATTATTTATATAATGAAGCCAAGGCGCTAGAAGATTTGCAGGGTGTTAAAGGTGTACCGAAATTTTATGGGGCTGTTTATGATGATCTGCGAGGCTCGATTTTAGAAGAATTTATTACTGGTTCTGATCTGAGTGAAATTCTTATGGCCGGCAAGGAACAAATTAAGAAGAATTGGCCACTCGCGGACATCTTCGAGCAGATTAAGAAAACTTATACGCAAGCGGCGGAAATGGGTTTTATTCATAACAACCCGGCCGGTGGGACAATTATGATCGGCGCGGATAAGCAAGCTTATTTAGCGGATTGGTATCTTTATTCTCAAGGTTTAATTAATAATGAGGGGCCAATTAAAGAAAAATATTTACAGGGTTTAAAAGATTTAGAGGATTTAGAAAAAAATTTTTTAGATTGTTTTTAAAAATAAGAAATAAAATTTTTTAATAAAAAACGGATGTTTGAGATCCGTTTTTTTGTTTTTGATTTTTTTAGTTGAGGGCTTAGCCGGCCTCCAGGAGAAATTCTACTTTCGGGTCGTCGAAATCGGCAAAGCGCAGTGTAAAGACGGGCGCGAATAGTTTGTTCGCCTGATTTAAGACTTGCTGCAAGGAAAGCTCGTCAGGATATATTTTCCGTAGCTCTTCACCACCCACGAAGCAGAAAGCATTTTTCAAGAAGGGCTCGCCTAAGTGGTCTCCGTCTTCTTCAAAGTGAATGCTTTCCGCAAGAAGAGCCATTAACAACGGGCCATTCAGTTCTTCGCCGCGGTCTTTGTAAGAGAGAAGTTCAATCAGGGGGAAAAAGTGATCATCAATTCGGCCGGATAAGCGACGGACAAAGATTTGGGCCAATTCCCGGCGATAAAAATTCAATTGGGTTTGGGCGTTCGCTTTATTACGAAGATAAATTTTGACCAAATTAACATTGGGGTCGCCAATTTTAACTAGTTCTTTCTTGTCCATGGTACGTATTTTTTAAAGGTCCACTATTATCTTAATTTTAAGTCCTGGCTTTGTCAATTTCGTTTCTTTTGAATGTCTTGACAGCGAAAGATTTTTCATTTATACTAGAAATAATCAATTAAATACTCACCTCTAAGCAATTCCGCGGATTTTAAGGGTCTTACCCCTAGGTGGTCGCGGAACTCGATTTTTATCGGGTTGAAGGAAATTTTTTTATTATATGGAAGACAAAGATTTAGAAAAAGACAGCGAGTTCGCCAAGCTGTTGGACAAAGATCAAATTAAAATTCCGCAAGTCGGAGATATTGTTAAGGGTCGCGTCGTGGCCGCTTCTAAATCGGAAGTGAAATTAGATGTCGACGGCATCTTGATGGGCGTGGTCCGCGGTCCGGAAATGTATAACGAAGTACCGGAGTTTTCGGATTTGAAACCGGGCGATGAAATCGAAGCCGCGGTTATTGATGAAGAAAATGAAAACGGGGAATTAGAATTATCTTTCCGTTTAGTCGGTCAGGAAAAAGCCTGGAAGAATTTACGTCTGGCTTTAAAAGAAAAGACTACGGTTAAAGTTAAAATCATGGACGCCAATAAAGGCGGTTTACTCAGTCGTTATTGCCAGATTGATGGTTTCTTGCCGGTCTCGCAACTCGCGCCTGATAATTATCCGCGTATTTCCGGCGGTGATAAGAGCAAGATTTTAGAAAAATTAAAATCATTTGTCGGTCAGGAATTCGAAGTAACAGTTATGACCTTAAGCGAGGATGAAAATAAAGTCATCTTCAGTGAAAAGGATGTCTGGAACAAAAAGCAGAAACCGGCGCTTGATAAATATCGTTTAGGGATGACGGTTGATGGCCGGATTACGGCGATTACGAATTTTGGCGTGTTTGTTGCTTTCGGCGAGAATATTGAAGGCTTAATTCATATTTCGGAATTAGCCTGGCAGAGAATTGATTCACCGAGCGAGATGTATAAAGTCGGCGACAAGGTTAAGGCGGAAATCATTTCCATTGACGGCGCGAAAGTTTTCTTAAGCGCTAAGAAATTAATGAAAGATCCGTGGCTAGAAGCCAGTGCTAAATATCAAATCGGGCAAATCGTCCCGGGGACAATTTTGAAAGTTAATCCTTTTGGCTTATTTGTTAAACTCGATGAAGAAATTCACGGTTTAGCGCATATCAGCCAATTGAATTTAGGCGGTAAGGAAAAAATTACCGAATTATTCAATCCGGGCGAAGTTAAAAATTTTGAAGTCGTTAGCATTTCACCGTCTGAACATCGCTTAGGCTTAAAACTCGGCGGCGAAGGAAGGAAGGTAAAGGCGG
>CAIQRY010000043.1 GCA_903874345.1 uncultured bacterium | reverse complement strand
TTATAATGCTGTTTTTTCTAGAATATTTTTAAATCAATAATTTTTGTGCTAAAAGTCAGAATAATATAAATAATGTATAAGGCTATGAAAAAAGTGACAAAGAGCCAGGGCGACATGAGCGAACCGCAGACAGACAAGAGAATAAATAGAACGATAGTCACAATGTCGATAATGATATTATGGTTTAATTCCTTTTCCATCCGGCCTATCCTTTCGATATTATGGGTTTCCCATTCCCCAATATAGCGCCAAACTAGGGCCCAAATCAAATCAACCGCTAAAAGAGCAATCAAGAAATAAGTAGCCTGAATATAGTTGGCCAGACTAGACATTAAGACAATATATTCCAAAAGAATAATATAGATTATGCCAAAAACTAGATCAATAGCTGAATCATTAACTTCTTCAGCGAAAGCATCGTCGGCCGATTTAAATATCAGCCACCAATGAATTAGGATAATGGTGGTAAAAAGATAAAAAGTAAAAGGCAGGAGTTCTTTAATGTCTAAGAAAGAGGCGAAGCTAAAGAATAAGATTAAACCGAACAAGGAATCAAACAGAACAGTTGAAAATTCTATTTGTTCCACGATTTTAATTTTCATATAATTTATTTAAGCCCAACTTTAGATGAGCGGGTAAGGGGAATCGAACCCCTATCTTCAGCTTGGAAGGCTGACATAAAAACCATTATACGATACCCGCATTATTTAGTGTCTTTAATTGAGGCAGCGAAGCCGAAACCGGATAGCATTAAGACGCCAAAGAATAAAAATATATAATTTAAAGGAAAAAAACTTAGAATAAGGACGGCCAAGCTAGTGCCAACCACATAACCGAAAGGAATAGCGGCTCGAAAGATGTTAATATAACCAACATCGCGCGCATCAATAATTTTGAAGAAGTAAGTTTCGCGCATAGCCTCTACTAAAGCGGCACCGCAGCGGCTAAAGAACAAAATTAGCGCCCAGAGCCAGATAATCGGCGTCTTAATATAAAAGAATAAAAATAAGGAAATCACCATGATAGCGAAACCAATCATCAGCATCTCTTTCTCTCCCCAGTATTTATCGGCAATTATTCCCGCCGGGATCTCGATCAAAATAAAAGGTAAAAGCATCAAAGAAAAAATCGGTCCTAAAACTGACCAACTTATGCCCAGAACGCCATGTAGGTAAATAGGAACGTAAAGAACTACGGCGCTGAAGAAAGTACTAAGCAAGAGAGCAATAAAGAAAATTCCACGTAGATTTTTGTTGCGCCACGTCTTCTTAATAGTTAAACTGATTTTTTCTTGGACATATTTAACCTTGTCGTCCAGACGTTTTCTTTGGGACAAAACAATTAGAAAGATAGGCGCGACCAAAAAAGCGGCAATTAGGAAAACCAGCTGATACTCACCGACTTTAATCAAATAGCTAGATAACAAAGGAGCGCCAATCCAACCTAAATTAATAAAGGTATAATAAATAGTTCGCGTTCGGCCCATGGTGGCATTTTCGGAAAAAGCTTCGACGAGGATATCCATATTAATCAGGATTAGGTTAGAGGTAATGGTAAAAAGGATAATCGACAGCAAGCCAGTTAAGGGATGGGCAGTCAAGGTCAGCCCTAAAAGCGAGGCGCCATAAATGGCGAGGACTATTTTTGTGGAAAAATAATTACTGAATTTTTCAATAAAAACGGGGAAAAAAATGATGGCCAGAATCGTTAGCAAATTAGCGCCGGCAAAAAACCAGCTAACCATTGTCAGGCTCATTATTTGCCCTAAAAAGTTAGATTGGATATAAGCTGGCAAAGCGCTGGAGACGGCTAAAAGTATAGCCAAAAAATATAATAAAGGCAATTGCCACCGAAGTTTATTGTTTTTTGGTGCTCGAGGCATGAGAATTCAAAGTTAAGACAAAAAGAGAGGCTAAAACAAGAAGAAGACTAATAATTTGTGGTAAACGCCAACCCCAGAAATCGGGGGTGGTATCGATTCGGATAAATTCCAAAAAGAATCGTAATATAGAATATAATATCACATACCCAGCGGTTGACCAAATAAAAAATTGGCGGTTTAATGCCGTTTTTTTAATTCTATAAAGATTAATACTTAAGAGAATGAGAAAAATTAAGAAACAGCCCAGACTTTCATACAAGAAAGTCGGTTGAAAGAAGGGGCTATTAATATAGCTAAGCGGTCGATTTGCTAAATCAATGGGAACGCCCCAGGGTAAATTAGTCGCTTGGCCAAATATTTCCTGATTAAAATAATTACCCCAGCGACCGATAGCTTGGCCCAGGGCTAAACCCGGGACAATTAAAGCGCTTAGGCGCCAAAAACCTATTTTATTTTTTTTAGAAAAAATCCAGATGACAATTAGGCCGGCAACAATTGCTCCGTGAATGGCTAGGCCGCCCTGCCATATTTTTAAACTATCGACAGGGTGATTAAGATAATAGGGTAAGTTTAGTAGATCATCGTAAAGTCGGGACCCGACTAGTCCAAGAATTATTAACCAAAAGCTCAAATCAAAGATTTGGCTTTTTTCTAAATGGTAGTATGGGGTTAGCTTTAGGATAACAAATAGGGCCGCCGTAATCCCTAAAACCATAAATAGGCCATACCAGTAGATATGGATTAAACCAAAGGAAATTAAGATAGGCTGGGGATGAAAACTATGTAAAAAAGTAATCATAGGTTGGTGCGGACGGAGAGACTCGAACTCTCAAGGGTTGCCCCGCTTGGTCCTAAGCCAAGTGCGTCTACCAGTTTCGCCACGTCCGCTTATTGCCCTCTAGATCAGGGTATTTTTATCTTAAATTATTATTTTTATAAAGTAAAGTTTATGCTATAATGAAAATACTAAAAACTACTTAATTATTTTTTATGTTAAAGAACAAATTTATTAAGTTCTACAAGGAATTATCAATCAAAGACGTGTCTCAAGTCGGCGGAAAAAATGCTTCCTTGGGCGAAATGTATGGTCAGCTAGTTAAAAAAGGTTTAAAAATACCGAATGGTTTTGCCACGACTGCTTATGCGTACAATTATTTTCTAGAATCAACCGGCCTCAAGAAACAAATTAAGGACGCCCTCAAAAAATTAGATGTTAAAAATGTAGTCGAGTTAGAAAAACGGAGTGCTGTAATTCGCGATATGATCATTAAGGCCGAATTACCAAAAGATTTAGCGCGAGCGATTACGCAGGCGTACCAGCAACTATCAGCTGATACTAAAACTAAAAAATTAAGTGTGGCCGTTCGCTCTAGTGCAACCGCCGAAGACGCGCCGGATGCCTCTTTTGCTGGGCAACAGGAAACGTTCCTGCATATCACAGGCGAAAAGGAGTTATTATTAGCGGTTAAAAAGTGTATTGCTTCCTTGTTCACCGGTCGCTCCTTATCTTATCGAGTTGATAAGAAAATTGATGCCTTTGGTATTGCTTTATCGGTTGGTGTTCAGAAAATGGTGCGTTCGGATTTAGGCTCTTCTGGCGTGATGTTTACAATTGATACGGAATCTGGTTTTCGTAACGCGATTTTAATCAACGCTATTTTCGGTTTAGGCGAAAACATGGTTCAGGGGCGAGTTAACCCTGACGAATATTATGTTTTTAAACCGACCATGAAGATAATTTCTAAAAATTTGAACAAGAAAGATGTCAAAATGGTCTATAACTTTGGCGGTGCCCGGCCGGTTAAAAACATCCCCATTGCTAAAAACGACCAAATAAAACCCGCCTTAACCGACAAACAGGTTTTGCAATTAGCGAAGTGGGGCAAGTTGATTGAAGAACATTATAAGCGCCCGATGGATATTGAGTTTGCTTTAGACGGAGAAACGAATGAATTATATATTATTCAGGCGCGGCCGGAAACGGTTCAGAGCGCAAAGAATTGGCAAATTATTGAAAAATATAAACTTAGTAAAAAGAGTAAGGTAATCGCCTCTGGCCAAAGCGTTGGTAATCGAATTGGCGCCGGAGTGGCGAATAGAATAATGAATGTTAAAGATATTAATAACTTCAAGCCCGGGCAGGTTTTAGTAACTTATATGACTGATCCTGATTGGGAGCCGATTATGAAAATTGCGTCGGCCATCGTGACGGATAAGGGCGGCCGGACTTGCCACGCGGCCATTGTTTCTCGAGAACTAGGTATTCCTTGTATTGTTGGCACGGAAAACGCCTCTAAGAAAATTGCGGCCGGAGAGGCGATTACGGTTAGTTGCGCCGAGGGCGAAGAAGGGTTTGTTTATGAAGGTAAGTTGCCGTTTAAAGTGGAAAAAACCGACATTAAAGATTTAAAGAAGCCTAAGACTAAAATCATGATTAACATTGGTGAGCCGGATTTAGCCTTTAGTACTTCGTTTATTCCTAATGACGGTGTTGGTTTAGCGCGTCTCGAATTTATCATTAATAATTACATTAAGATTCACCCCCTCGCCCTGATTAATTATAACCAAATTACGGATCGAAGTGTAAAAAAAGAAGTCGATCGTTTAACGGTTGGGTATAAAGATAAAGCGGAATACTTTGTCGATCGTTTAGTCCAGGGAATGGCGATGATTGCCGCGGCTTTTTATCCGAAAGACGTAATTTTTCGCTTAAGCGATTTTAAAACCAACGAATACGCGAGCTTAATTGGCGGTAAAGAATATGAACCGCGCGAAGACAATCCCATGATTGGTTGGCGCGGTGCGAGCCGTTATTATTCGCCGAAGTTTTTACCAGCCTTTCAATTAGAATGTAGAGCGATTAAGAAAGTACGTGAAGAATTAGGTTTAATTAATCTAAAAGTGATGGTACCGTTCTGTCGAACTATTGAAGAGGGCAAAAAAGTTCAAGAGATTATGGCTCAAAATGGTCTGCGTCGCGGCGAAAATGGTTTAGAAGTTTATGTCATGGCGGAAATTCCGGCCAATATAATTTTAGCCGATAAATTTTGCCAGATTTTTGACGGCTTTTCTATCGGTTCGAATGATTTAACTCAGCTGACGTTAGGAATCGATCGTGATTCTGGCGGCACTTTGCAAGTGGCCGGTGTCTCGAATGAAAAGAACGAAGCGGTAAAGATTTTAATTCAGAATTTAATTAAAGCGGCCAAGAAACATCATCGGAAAGTTGGTATTTGTGGCCAAGGACCAAGTGACTTTCCGGATTTCGCCCAGTTTTTAGTGGAAGAGGGAATCGATAGTATCTCTTTGAATCCGGATACGGTGATTTCGACGACGCTCGCGATTCTTAAACGCGAAAAAGAAATCAAAAGAAGCCGGGGAATTTTGTCTCTATTTTTCTAAAATCAATCTTTATAAAAACACCGCTTTCCGAAGAAGGCGGTGTTTTTATTATTTTAAATTGAAAATTATTCTAAGACTTGAATCGTTGCGACTTTGACGCCGAAGGTTACGGCTTGACTATGGTCCTTCATCCAGACGTCGACCCGACTCGTATAACGGGAATTCATCCGGTCGCGAACGACGAACACGCGGTCGCCAAACAGTTCCGGTATTTTGACTTTAGTGCCAAATTTTAAGAAATTAGCGGCAATTGAGTCTTCTTCCCCGTGTTGGCAGAGATTAAAACCATTAGCCGTCGTGCAAGGGTCGTCGTCAGTTTGGGCAACTTCGGAATTATAGGCGGTGATAGTGTGGGTGCTGGTACGAACGACCTTGGGGGCAGAAATAGCCTCTGCGGAGACGGTTTTAGTGGCTGGCTGTTCCATGCCTTCATTTTTGGTCATAGAATCAGTGATGATTGCATTATCCTGGTCATCTGGCGTTAGCCCCTGGCTATTTGTTGGCAGTTGGCTCTGTTTTACGGCATCGTCGGCCAAGGCTGGAGCGTAAAAGAGGACAAACTGGAACAAGCAAGCAATAATAATAAATAGGATTAAGTTCTGCTTGCTACTCAAGGGAACAATCTCTTCTTTAATTATTTGCATTAATTTCATATTTGTTTAATATTAGCGAAATCAAAAAATCCCTACTATATCATATGAATGATATTAAAGCAGGGATTTTCTTGACTAGATATCTTAGCATGTCACTCTTAAAAAGTCAATATTGGGCTGGGGATGGAAAGGGGATAAGTTATTGACAATAATTATTAATTGTGATATAATATGCTATTAATCTAGAGATAGATTAATTACCAAAAATATATAGAAAAACAGGGCATTTGTCCTTTAAAAAACTGAATAGTAACAAAAAAACCATAGAACATGAAAGCAACACTGAAATCGTTTATTTTTATTGTCGTGGCCATGATTGCCATGACTTCCTGTACCTCAACTAGGTTGGGGACGGTGCAAAACACTAAAAAGCTCAACGCCATCAAGGAATACAGCCGTCAGGCGAGAATTGAGGCTGATCAGCTTTTGGCCGCCTATCCCGAGTCAAAGGCTCATTGGCAAATCAAGGAGCTCGAAAAAGAGATCAAAGAATTTAAGAAAGATCTCAAAAGCCGCAGACTTGATTCTACCCAGACCAATCAGACTATGTGGCTCCAGGCGCAGCTTTACGCTGACTCGGTGGCTATTGATCGTCTGAAAATGATGGATACTTCTCCGGAATGGGTGAAGGCCAAAGTCGAGTACTATTGGCAGTTCAGCAACGAACTGAAAAGCCAGGGCTACAAAATAGTCATGGATTACGTTAAGGAAGATGGTCTTAAAGAGGCAAGCGCCAGAGAACTTGCTAGACGTACCAGAGCTAATATTGTGACTAGACAAGAAATGGTCAATAATAAAAGCGCTAACTTTGTCGCCTCTGCCGCTAAAAATAATCCCGGTTATGTCGAGTATGAAGGGATTATCTCTTCTACCTATTTAAACCAGATTGTTCATGTGGACTTCATCCCTTTAAACGGTGGAGAGACTAAATCCGTAGATATTCCGGGCCGGTCTTCGTTTAATGAAAGCTATGTCATCTTCAGGCTTAAATTAATTCCCGGTACATATTTGGTCAGAGCCTATTCGCAGGGTAATGAAATTAAAATGATCAACCCGCAAATGGCAGTTCCTAAGCCAACAGGGGCAGTCAGTATTACCGGCGAAACAACCGCGTTTGCTATTAACTTTACCCCTCCGTATTAGTTTGGGGCATAAGGCAATTCAAAAGGACGACATTTAGTGCCGTCCTTTTTCTTTGGCAAATTTTATGAATATTTTATAAACCGCTAGTGGTTCCGCTGCCGTTGCTTGAGCCAACGCTAAACGGCAAGTAATTAAAGATGAAATAAGTAATAGCGTAAGCGGCGAGAACAATCAGTAAGCCGATAATCGCGGTCTTTATCGTATCTTGGGCTTTTTTAACTTTTGCTTCATCGCCCCCAGCCGTCATCCAATTAAAACCAGCCATAATCATCAGGATTAAGAAGATGATTGCGAGCAAACCAAGGACCGCGCGGACTAAAATAGCGATAATTCCACCTAAAGAAACATTTTGCGAATAGCCGGAAGCGGGCGCGACGTCTTTAGTAAAACTATTGGCAACGCCTGGTGAGAGTATCCCGGCAAAAGCAGCACTGCCTAATAGTAATCCGCTGAGAACGATGATTATAGCAATAATTCTTTTCATATTATTGACCGATTAAACTGTTTAGTAAGAAAGTCCAAATCGCCCAGGCACCAATTACGATAATTAAACCGATAATTCCTCGTTTTATAGAACCTTGCGCCTTGGTTACCTTTTCTTCGTTGCCAGAGGCAACCATCCAACGAAAACCCGCCACAATTAAGATAATAATAAAGACTATGCCCAAAAGACCAAGAACTGTGCGGATAATCGCACCAACGGCGACAGGAAGGGAAACGTCAGTCGTGTAGCCTGACCCGCCGGCGCCAGCGATAGTTTGTAGCTTATTTAAAGCGGAATTTGAAGGCGGTGTACCGGCGGCTGCCGAAGCGAGTAAAGGAAAAATTAAAATAGCCGTTAAAAAGGAAAAAATAAAAAGTGACTTAAGGTATTTTTTCATATTATTTTGTTAGTTGCCCGCCAAAGATACTAATTAGGAAATAACTAATTCCATAGGCGATTAAGACGATAATTAGGCCGATGAAGGATTGTTTAATGATTTCTTCCGCTTTACTCACCTTTTGTTCATTGCCATTAGCGGTCATCCAGATAATTCCGCCATAAATTATTAAACCAATAAAGATTATTCCTAAGAAGCTTAAGACGTAAATAATAATTAAAGAAAGTATTTTTTCTAAATTACCGTACCCGGTAGAGCTAGTGTCGACGGAATAATTAGCGTTGCTGGCTGTATTACTGGTTAGAGTAGTAAAATCTTTTAAATTAACGGCTTGCACGAAGCGGGCGCCAAAGATCAAGGGTAAAGCCAGAATATATTTTAAAAATTTACCCATATTTACTTAGTTAAAATTGGTGATGAAAAAGCTTGGATAATAAAGTAACTTAGAGCGTAGGCCGCTAAGACAACAATTAGACCAATAATCGACTCCTCGATTATTTTTTTTGCCTTTTCTTCGGTTTGCTCGTTCCCGCCAGCTGTCATCCACGTAATTCCGCCATAAATCATTAGACCCAGAAAAACGACCCCGATAAAAGCTAAGAGAATGGTAATCACGGTGCTGATGTATGTCTCGGGCGTGCTAGTCGCATTGGTATTATAACCAGCCTTGTCGGCCGTCGTGCTCAGTCCACTATTGGAAGAAAAATCAAAAGTGCCTTTAGTTGGCGCAGCTGCCAAAGAAAAGCTGTTTACCATGAACAAACCAACGATGATAAAAAGTCCGGCAATGATTTTTTGATTAAAACTTTTCATTTTATTGGATGAAAGTATTGCCAACGAAAGCGGTGATGGCATAGGCCGCTAAAACAATGATTAAGCCAATAACGGCATTAATAATAAGACTTTTTGATTTATCAACCGTTTGCTCATTGCCGCCCGCTGTCATCCACATTAAACCAGCGTAAATCATGAGAATTAAGAACAAGACGCCGATAAAAGCTAAGATGGTTCCAATGATGGTCCCGGCCTTACCTGCAAGCCAACCCGTATCATAAGTTTGACCGACGCTACCAGAAAAGGCGTTAACCTCTCCCGCGGTTTGATTAAGACCATTCATGGTCGGATCGACGGCTTTAACAGCTAAACTTGAAAAGCCAAAAAACAGAAGAAAAAACAGAAAAGTTAAAATTATCTTTTTCTTCATAATAGAATAGAAAATTTAAATCACTGCTCTACGCATAATTTTTTATGCTTAGAGCAGTGACTCCCATCGGTTGATGAGAATCACAAGGGGTTTAATTGATGGAGTTGTAAATAGCACCGATAACGAAGGTGGAAACAGCCCAAGCGGCTAAGATAATTACTAAACCGATAACACCGGCGACTAGTAACTTTCTGGCTTCCGCCACCTTGTCTTCATTGCCCGCAGCCGTCATCCACTTGAAACCACCAGCAAGGATGATTACTACCGCGATAATGCCCAAGAAACCTAAGGCAAAATTAATAATTCTCGCGATAATTGTTCTTAAGTCGGTTCCAGCTCCCGGCAAGGAGTTGTTTAAACCATTGGAAACATTGTTGATTCCGTAAACGTCGTTAGGTTGGGCTAAAGCCGGCAAAGTTAAAAAGGATAAGGCCAAAAAAGAGAGGACAACCAACGAAATTAAATACTTAGAGATTTTTTTCATAATTCACCACCTTTCTAGTTTTTTGATAATTTTTTATACTCTAATTTTAGCATATTATAAAAAACAAGACAAATAAAGCAAGCTATGTTAAAATAGGCTTATAATAAACAAAAACCCTTTGTTTTTATGGTAAAATTATTGAAAAAGTTTAAATTTATTCATTTTTTTTGGTTTTTTTTGTTTTTATTGATTTTTGGTATTTTACTTCGGAACTCCTTAAAATATCTTGATCCAGATTTAGGCTGGCATTTGCGGGTCGGGCAAGAGATTGTCGAAACCGGTGCCGTGCCCCATCTTAATCACTTTAATTATACCTATACCGGTAGCTGGGTCGATCATGAGTGGCTGTCTAATGTTTTGGTTTATAAAATTTATTCCCAGGCGGGCTATTTGGCCTTGAATATGGTGTTAGCGTTTTTAGCTCTTTTAATATTTATTATTTTAACAATTTTTATTCGTCAAACGCAGCCTAAAATTCCTATGGCGTTAATTGTGATTCTTGAACTGTTCGGCCTAATTGCTTGTTTGCCGCATTGGGGCGTCAGAATCCAAGAATTGGGATCGCTATTTTTATTGTTGACGCTCATTATCATCCACGCTTACAATCAAAATAAGAATTTTTATCTTCTGTTCTGTCTTTGGCCCCTTTTTTATTTTTGGGCCAATCTACACGCTAGTTTTTTAATCGGCTTGTTTGTTCTTTTCTTTTTTCTAGCAGTTAAAATAGCCGAAAAAGTAATTAGAAAATATAAATCACCGGCCTGGTTGGATCTTTCGGGACCTTGGCAGCGTCCCGAAATTATTATTTTTTCATTATTTACTCTCGGCTCAGTGTTAGCGACCATGCTGACGCCCTATAAATTAGAACTCTATTCTTTTTTATTCGGGTATCGAGACACGGTTTATTTAAAATACATTCAAGAGTGGCAATCCCAATTCTCTTTTCCTTTTAATTATTGGCAAATGTTTTATCTGGCCTTGGCTACCGCGATGCTCGGTTTATATTTTTATTATACGACCAAGAAAAAATATCAGAGCCTGAATCTTTGGTCGATTACCTCAATTTTATTTTTTTTCTTACTAACACTGAGCGCTCGTCGTAATTTTCCATTGTTTTTTATAATTTCTTTTATTGCTTTCGCTGCCGGAATTAATAGTTTAATAGAAATTAAACAATATTCATGGAGTAAACTTATAAATATTTGGCTTAAATTTTTAATTATTGCCTGTTTTTTTCTGGTGATTGCTAGTCAGGCGGCCAGGACTAACCAAATAAGAGATCCGTTTGTTTTTTTCTCACTTGATTATCCTTATGATGCGGTCAATTTTTTAAAAAGTAAACCAATTTATGCCAGGGGTAATATGCTTAATGATTATGGCTGGGGTGGCTATTTAATTTGGCGTTACCCCGAACGCCAATTGTTTATTGATGGACGTTTGCCTCAAGTGCAATTTGCCGGTCATAGTTTCTTAAGCGAATATTTAGAATTTTTTAAATCAACTAAAGAGGCTAACTTAAAACTCGCAGAGTATGATATCAGTTTGGTTATTTTAAAAGTTAGAGATGGTAATATTGGCGCGAGTAAATTAGAAAAATTTATTTTTGGCATTCAAGACAAAGACTTGCGGGCCAAAAATTATTTGCGTGAGAGCTTAAATAGTAACCCCAATTGGAAAATCATTTATACTGATTTAACGGCGGTAATTTATTCTAAAATCAATTAATATGACTATTGATTTTTGTTTACCAGTCAGGAACGAGGCCTCGCTGCTTCGGGAAAACACCTTAAAATTAAGGGACTTTTTATTAACTAATGTGTCCGCTTTCTCCTGGCGAATTATCGTTGTTATTAATGGCTCAAACGATTCCTCGGCTTTAGTCGCGGCGCAACTTGCGACCGAAAATAAAGATCAAATTGTCTTTAAAGTCTTAGAACTGGCTGGCAAGGGGCGAGCCCTTAAGGCCGGGCTTTCTCATAGTCAAGCGGACATTTTAGCCTTCATGGATATTGATTTGGCGGTTTCTTTGGATAATTTACCGGATTTATTAAAGCCGCTATTAGAGAGGCGAGCAGATTTGGTGATTGGCTCTCGTCTTTTGCCAGACTCAGAGACTAATCGTTCTTGGTTGCGGGAATTAAGCTCTCGTCTTTATATTTTTTTATCACGTTTAATTTTAAAACATCATTTAACTGATTTACAGTGCGGGTTTAAAGCGATCAAAAGAGAGGTTTATAAAAATTTAGAGATCTATTTAAAGGATGACAATTGGTTTTTTGATACCGAATTAGTAATTTATGCTTTGAGACACGGTTACCAAATTAAAGAAATCCCTGTTAATTGGCGAGAAAATTATTATGATGAGCGGCAGAGCAAAATAAATTTATTGTCTGATAGTTGGCGTTTCCTCAAAAATTTATTAGCCCTCCGACATCGATTAAAAAAGTCGTCACATTAAAATATCGGGGTAATGTTTCAATTCCGCATTTCGATTTTGTTTGTCAACTAGAATAATAATTAAGTCTAAACGAATCGTGTCTAAATCGACATGATTTTTTGCAGCGTAGTCGAGAATGGCGCGTTTCAAATTTTTTGTCTGCCAGACGGGAAGAGGGTTAGCTTTTAAGTTTTCTGTCGTACGCTGTCTGGTTTTTACTTCCACAAAAACTAGCCACTTATCTTTTTTAAAAATTAAATCAAGCTCAAGACAACCCACTTTGTAATTGCTGGTTAAAAATTTATACCCTTGAGATAATAAATATTTTTTAGCGGCATTCTCTCCCCAGTCGCCCAGTTTTTTTAGATCAGTCATAAAATTAATTTTAGAGACTAAAAACCCCCACTCCGTTTAGAGCGAGGGTTTTAAATAAAACAGATTAATTTTTAGGGAATGTATTTTTTTAATTCCTGTTCTTGGGATAATTGTCTTTTTTTCTCCGGAATGGCTTTTAAATTTTTAAAAATAAAGAACAGCCAAGCTAATTGGCCGATAACCCAAAGACCAAGCCAGAAACGAGCGGCGAAAAAAGGGACGGCTTCATAATTGAAGAAAAGAAAGAGTAGCCCAATCAAAGAATTGGTGACGCAAAAATTATAAAATTGTCTGAAAAAACGACGATAAATTCCGCCGCGTCTTTTAATAATGCTCAGTAGAGCGGAAATAATAATTAATAAAATGACGAAGCCAATAAAAGTTTTTTGCGCCCAGGGTTGAAGCATTTCCGGGCGGAGCGTAAACCAGTAAGCCAGAGTTAATAGATTGTTCATATTTATAGTTTAGTTAAAATTAGTCCGTAATGGTAAGGGCCAGCTTCAAATTCTTCCTTAAGATCTAAGCCGATTTTTGGAGCGGCCGTTTTCAAAGCCTCAATTTTTACGCGGCGACTTAATTCCGGCCCCAGGGGTGAATCAGCGGTTTTCCATTCTATAATTAGTAATTTAGCCCCGCGTTTTAAAAGACGAATTGCCTCTCGGAGAATTTCGATTTTTTTGGCTGATTGGTGAAGAACATTAATTAGAAGAGCGTTATCAAGACTACTCGTCTCAATATTAGTGGCCTTGAATATTTCTAGATTACTCCAGACGGTTTTTACTTGCGGCAAATTATCATGTACCGCGCGACGTTTAATTTCATCCAAATTTGGTTTTAGAATGTCGACTGCGTAGACTAGTCCGTAACGGCCGACGGTTTTAGCCAGCGGCCAAACGAAAAATCCAAAATTACCACAGCCGAGTTCGGCTACTTTTTGTTTTTCTTCTATGTCCATTTTACTTAAAATTAAGTCAATGTCAAATAGAATGGTGGATTTATTATTATTGGCCATATATTTATAAATTATTCGGCTAAAACCTGTTTGGTAATTGATCGTTCTCGGCTATATTTTTTTTGGGCGCTGATAATAATATTATTTAAGCCTTTTTTTAGGTTAACAGTTTGAGAAAAGTAACCAGCATGGTTATTTAAAACCAATTCGCCGTTTATTTTTACGGCTGCCTCTTTCTCGGTCTGGCCGGAGACTAGGATAGTCTGGTTATTTAAAAGTAGATTATCGACAGGGCTAATAATTTTTAGTTCCGGCGGCAGAATGATTTTTTTAAAATAAAAAATCAAATATAAGAAACAAATTAAGATTGCCAAAGAAATTAAGATGTTGCGGATTATTTTGGGAAAAACAATGAATTTATTTTTTTTAACAATTTTTTGAGAAAAAGGATTGCGCGGAGATAACCCAATCATTTCTTGATTGGCCATGACAATTTCTTTAGGGTTAAACCCTAAGAAGGAGGCATATTCTTTTAAAAAATTTTTACCGTATAAACCGGCGGGTAAATCATCCCAGCGTTCCTCTTCTAAAGCTAAGAGGTAGCTCGCCCGGATATTTATTTTCGGTGCGATATCTGCGACTTTTAGATTTTTTAGGCGCCGGGCTTGTCTTAATTTTTCTCCCCAGTTTTCCGGAGCGGGTAATTTTTTAGGGCTGAAGCCGGTCATGGCCTTAGGAGCGATTAATGATTAATGAAGTACTGGTCGCGGCGCTCGGTGCTTCGATCGAACCGCGCCAATTTAGGCCCAAAGACAAGAGAACAAATTTAATAATTAAATAACTAGCGAAAACAATAATTAAGCCAATCGCCGCGGCGACAATAATTTTTCGCGCTTCGGCTATTTTGTCGCTACTGCCGGCGGAAATTAAGAACATCAAACCGCCGTAAATAAACATGACTAAGGCTAGAGAGCCGACAATACCGAGGATCCATTGAGAGATATTAACCGCTAATTGGACAAAATCATTAACACCGTAGTCGCCGCAATAAGTAGTATCGCCGCCCTTGCAAGAAGGTGTCGTTGTTCCGGTGGCAGCTGGCAGTATTCCTTGCCCGTAAGCGAGAGGGATATTCAAAAACAGTAAATTCAAGAAGAGGACGACAAAAATTATTTTTTTAAACATATGAATTTTTTTAAACCAAAAATTAATTGACGGTTTGTTGTACTTTAGCGGCGCCATTATCGATGACATCTTTTAGCTTAACATTAGGGTTACCGATTACGGTATCAATCATTTCTTTAAAAGCATCCTCGGCAGCTGTTTCGTTTTTGCCAGTGTACCAGCTTTTAGCCGTTAGGACTTCTCCGGCAAAAACGCCGATTTCATTATTATTTTTTTGACCATCAACCAAGGAGCGAAGAGCCGTGGGGCGCTTAGTTTTATCAAGATAACTTTTTGCTTGTTCTTGCTGTGTGGCGAATTGGATGAAATCCCAAGCCTCGTTGATATGTTGGCTTTTCTTAGAAACGACTTCAATCCAGTAATTAGCGAAGTTAACATTGGTTGGCGGGTTGCCTTCGATTTGAGGGAGAGGAGCGATAGAAAAATTTAATTTTGGCGCCCGTGCTTTAATGGTTGGTAAATCATAAGAATAACTAAGCATCATCGCCAGGTTGCCACTGATAAACATGTCCAAAGAGTTAGCTAGATTATTCCCCCAAGAATAAGATTCTTTAGTCGGATCGGCAAACTCAGAATAAAAGCGTAAAGCCTCCAATCCGGGGTTATAATCAGTATTTTTAGCAAAGGCTGGCGGGACACTAAACAAAATTTGGCCATTTTCCATCATATCAGCGCCATTTTGCATCATTAAAACCGATAAGATATCACTAAAACGATTAATATTGGAACTACCACCCAAGGCAATACCAGAAATAACGATTCCTTTTTTAGGATCCTGCAGGGTTAATTTTTTAATATCTTGAATAAACTCTTTATTCCAGTAGGTCGGCGGTTGGCTGATTCCGGCATTATTTAATAGGTCTTTATTATAATAGAGGGCAAGAGTATCGACCGATAAAGGCAGACCATAAATTTTACCATCATTTAAAATAACGTCATGGCTAACGACATCAACGAAATTATCTTTTAATCCTTTTAAGGTTAAACTATTCGTGGTTCGCATCTCCGTGACTACGGTTTTTTGCACAGTCCCTTGGACAACCGGATAGGCCATGGTAATGGTATCGGGCATAGGGGCGAGTTTAGTCTGATATTTGGCTATTGCGGTATTAGGCAGAGAAAATATGTCTGGACCACGGTCTTCAGCTAAGGCATTTACAAGAGCATTTTCGTATTCATCATAACGTAACTTATGATATTCAATTGTGATAAAGGGATGTAGCGCCTTGTATTTAGTAATAATGTCTTGAAAAGCGTCTTGGTCGTCGTAAACTCGCCAATAGACCAAAGTTATGGGTTTGATGGCATTCTGCACTTGTTGACTGGCAGTTTTGCAGCCAAAACCCGAGGTCATTAAAAAAGCGGCCAGAAGAAATAAAATCGTTAATTTTTTAGACATATTTATAGGTTTTATTGTTGCTTATATTATATCAAAAAAGGTTTGATTATTCCAATTTATTCTTGTTGCGGGCGATATTGCAAAGCCTCGGCTAAATGGCCAGGGAGAATATTTTCCTCGTTTCCTAAATCGGCAATAGTTCGAGCCACTTTCAGAACCCGAAAATAAGCCCGCGCCGAAAGCTTTAATCTCTCGACGGCCGCACCAATTAACTCCTGCCCGGCTGGGTTCAAAGAACAATAATCTTTAATAAGCCGGCCGGGAATTTCAGCGTTAGTTAAAAAGGACCATTTTTTAAAACGTTGACTCTGAATTTTTCGAGCTGCTTCAATCCGTAGGCGCCATGCCTTCGATGACTCACCGCTATTAACGGAAATTAGTTTTGACCAATGAACGCGAGGCACGGCGACTTGTAAATCAAAGCGATCAATAATTGGTCCAGATAGACGTTTCTGATAACTAGCTATTTGTTTGACGTCACAGCGACAAACGCGTTCTTTGTCTCCGAGGTAACCACAGGGGCAGGGGTTCATCGCGGCGAGTAGCATAAATTTTGCTGGAAATTTTAAACAGCCGGCCGCTCGATTAATACTTATTTCCCCGTCTTCCAAGGGTTGGCGTAAGTTTTCTAAGGTTAAACGGGAAAATTCCGGAAATTCGTCTAGAAAGAGAACGCCCCGATGAGCCAAGGATATCTCCCCGGGACGCGGCCAAGCCCCACCACCCACTAAGGAAATTCCGGATGCACTATGATGAGGCGCCCGAAAGGGGCGAGTTGCTAGTAGGCCGCCGTGATTTTTTAATTGTCCGGCCACACTATAAATTTTCGTTATTTCAAGCATTTCATTTAAAGACAGGCGTGGTAAAATACTGGGAATTGTTTTGGCGAGCAGGGTTTTACCCGCTCCCGGTGGGCCAAATAAAAGAAGGTTATGTCCGCCAGCCGCGGCAATTTCTAGAGCGCGCTTAGCCTTTTCTTGCCCCTTGATTTGGCTTAAATCAAATTCTGTTTCCGGAATCATAAATTTGATTTTATTGTTTGGCGCGGCGCTTATCATTTTTTTATTTTGCAAATGTTGAATTAGCTCGGTTAAATTTTTAACCGGAAAAACCGTTAGGTTTTTGATAAGTTTGGCTTCCGCCGCATTTTCGGTCGGCACGAATAAAGTTTTTAGTCCAAGACTTTCAGCTTTCAGGGCCAGAGAGAGGGCGCCGTTAATTGGTCGGACTTCGCCCGAGAGAGATAGCTCGCCGGCGAATAAAGCGGTTGAGAAATCAATAGTAAAATTATTTTTAAGAGTCAAAATGCTAACCGCGATAGGCAAGTCATAAGACGGGCCGTGTTTTTTTAAATCGGCCGGAGCGAGATTAACCGTAATTTTTCGCCGGGGATAAACTAACCCACAGTGTCGTAAAGCACTTTTAACTCTTTCCTTCGCTTCGGAAACCGCAGCATCGGGTAAACCGACAATCGAAATTTGTCCGAAATCACCGCCACCCGCGTCGGCTTCTACTTCCACGATTTCCGCATCGAGGCCGATTAAGGCGGCTGTTAAAATTTTTAGAGGCATAGTTATAAAAAAATCGCCCGAGAATAGGCGATTTTTATTATATAACAAAGGGGATTAAGATTGATTAAATTTTTTCTAAAAAATAATTTTATTTTTTCAAATCATCGAGTTTAACGCTGAGCAGTTTGCTGACGCCATCGGACTCCATGGTTACGCCATAAAGCACGCTAGCCCGGCGCATGGAAGCGCGATTATGGGTAATAACAATAAACTGGGTCCGATTAGATAAGTCATCGAGAATTTTGGCTAGGCGTTCGGAATTAGCCTCATCAAGCGCGGCATCAGCTTCATCCAAGACCACAAAAGGCGAGGGATTGGCGCTGATAATGGCACTAATTAGGGCAATAGCGGTTAAAGCGCGTTCACCGCCGGAAAGCATGGAAACGGTTTGAATTTTTTTACCCGGAGGCGTGGCCTGAATTTCGATGCCGGCTAAGCCAACGGCATTGTGTTTCTTTAAGAAGCGAATGCGTTTTAGTTTTTCGTCATTTTCGTTTTTAATTTCCGCTTCGGCCGGAGTCAGTCCGGCGTTGATGTTTCCGTTCTCGCCATTAGTATTGTTTTGGTTATTTTTGGTTTCCTCTTTATCGATATCTTCTAACATGACTTTGGAAATTTTGGCCGACCCGCCGTTAAAGAGAATCTTAAAATAGTCATTGAATTTTTCCGAAATAACCTTAAATTCTTGATCAAAACGACCCTTGATATTTAAGTCTAGCTCGTAAATAATTTCTTCTAATGATTTGACGGCTTGGTTTAGATCGCTGGTTTGTGCCGCTAAGAAATCGTAGCGCTCTTTAGTCTCGCTGAATTCTTTTTCTGTTTCCGGGTCAATACCGCCAATTTGTTCTAATTGAAATTTATGATGATTAATATCTTTTTGCCAACGTTCAATCGTAATCTCAGTGCTTGTTAGTTGATGATTTTTAATTTCACCAATATTTAATTCATCATTTCTGATATTAGCTTCTAAATCTTCAAGTTTTGTTTCTTGGCGTGTCGCTTCGACTTTAAGGTCGTTTAAATCGCCTAAAATAGTATTAAGATTTTGCTGTAAAGATTGGATCGCTTTTTGGCATTCAAACATTTGCCCCTTTTCTTTTTCTTGAGCCGCGTTAAACTGCGCTAATTGTTTTTCTAAGTTAGAAATTTCTTGATTAAGGGTCGCTAGCTTTTCGGAAACAGCCTTCTTTTCCGTTTCAATTTCGCTCGCGTCAAATTTTGTTTGGCTTTTGATTAATTTATTTTTGATATCAGCGATTTCTTTTTCGGTTTGAGCCTCGTCGGCTTGCAGCAAACGAAGTCGTTCTGCGAGAGTTGAAGCCCGTAAGCGGGCGTCGGCAATTTTATTGTTAACAATTTGTTTTTTTTCTAACCACTCATTCGTTTGGGCGCTAGCTAAAAGGAGATTCTGGCCCTTGTCCAGGGATTGGATTTTTTTATGTAGTTCCTTCTTTTCGGCTTCGAGTTGGCTCGCATCAAATTTAACTTGAGCCTTTTCTAGTTTAGCTTGGATATCTTTAATTTCTCGACTAAGCTGCAAATCTTTTTCCTCTAGGAGACGAAGGCGCTCGTTGAGTGTGGATAAGCGTAAACGCTCATTGTTTAAATCTTCCTGGATTCTTTGTTTGGCTTCGCTAAGGCCAATGATTTCCGATTGTATTTCTTTGATTTGGTTAAGCTTATCATCATCAAGCCCGTTGATAAGTTTTGTTATTTTTTTATGAAAATCGGCCTTGGCATTAGAAATTAACTTTTTAATTTTTTCCAAGTCGCTTTCGGCTTCAATTTCTTCCAATTGTTTCAAGAAAGCGTCGATTAAGCGGCTGATCGCTTCGTTTTGCCCCTCATCTTTTCCGCTTTTACGTAGAGCCTGATTTAAGTTTTCTAATTCTTTATTAAGGCGACTTAAATTTTCCTGAATGGAGTTTAATTTCTTTGCTTGGTCTATCTCCCGCTCCCGATTGTTAGCGTTTTTAAGATCGACAATCTCCTGTTTTAGGTTATGGAGTTCGGCGTTTAATTCATCATTCTTATTGTTAAGCCAGGAAACGTCAAATTGACCCTGAACTTCCAGGTTTGCTTCTACAACCACCTCTAAATTAGAAATCTGTTTGAAATAAATAGTTTTTTCCGTCTCAATCTTATCAATCTGGCGCCTCGCCTCGTTGGCCTTTTCCAGGGCGGTATTAATTACGGACAATTCGGAATTAAGAGCTGCTTCTTCCTGTTTGTTTTCAAGCTTAAGCAAAGAAGCGATTTCAGAGGAGATATTTTCAAGCTTCGCACTTAATTCTCCCTGCTTGTTGTTTAACCAGGAAACGTCAAATTGACCCTGAGATTCAAGCTGTAATTCTAGCTCCGCCTGCCGTTTGGCTAATTGTTTTTGTAATTGATTTCTTTGGTTCTCTAATTCTTTAAGGCGAGGTTGCAGTTCGTTTATTTCTCGGAAATTATCCGTCGCCCGGATTTTGTTTAATTCATCGTTTAGTTTTTCCGATTTTCGTTCTAGTTCAATTTTAGTTTTTTCGAGCTCTAGAAAGCGTTTGTTAGCTTGGTCTAATTTCTGGTTGATATCTTGCCAAAGGAAACCGTAATAATTAAGCTGCATGGTATGCAGATTATTAGAAATTTCATCGCGGTGTTTTAATTTTTCAACTTGGCGCGTTAGGCTTTTAAGTCGGGGGCGGATTTCGGCCAAAAGCATTTCGACTTGTTGCAGGTTTTCATAACTTGATTCCAATTTATTTAATGCGGAATCACGTTTGATTTGAAATTGTTTGACCCCAGTTGCTTCATCAAAAAAATCTTTACGTTCGGCCATCGAGGTGTTCAAAAAATTTTCGACCATGCCTTGGCCGATAACGCTATAAGTTTTTTGACCGAAATTCGCCTTGGCGAGTAACATCTGAATGTCGGACAGACGGACGCGATTATTATTGAGGAGATATTCGCTTTCACCGCTACGATAAATACGACGGGTAATGGTTATTTCCGGACAACTTAAAATAAGTTGGTCTAAATCACTTTCTTTTTCAATCGTCTCCGGTAGGGCGAGTTTATTTTTGACGGCTTCGGCATTGTTTAAACACAAAGAAACCTCAGCCATGCCAAGCTGGCCTTTTTTGTCAGAACCAGAAAAAATAACATCTTCGCTTTTTTTGCCTCTGATCATCTTTAAGCTTTGTTCGCCCAAGGCCCAGCGTACCGAATCGGCCACGTTAGACTTGCCGGAGCCGTTCGGGCCGACAATAGCGGTTAAACCGCGCCTTTCCCCGTCAATTAAGCCGGGGAAAATTAGTTTATTTTTATTGGCGAAAGATTTGAAGCCTTGGATTTCCAGTTTTTCTAAATACATAAGGATTAGGTCGCTTTTTGATTTAAGTTTTTTACGATATAATAATATAATAAAGGTTTATTCTTAAAAAGACAACTAAAATATGATCATTTCTTTAAGTGGCGCTGCTGGTTCGGGCAAGAGCACAGTGGCTCAGATGTTGGCAGACAGGCTTTCTTGGCCCCGTTATTATATGGGTGGCTTACGGCGGGAAACGGCCAAAAAACGAGGCTTAACTTTAGAAGAATATAATAAATTAGGCGAAAGCGACCCGGCAACCGACCAGGAGGTTGATTATTATCAACGCGATCTGGGTCAAAATCAAGACAATTTTATTATTGAAGGACGGACTTCCTGGTATTTTATCCCGCATTCTTTAAAAATCTACTTAGATGTTAGCCCGGAAGAAGGGGCGAAGCGTATTTTTAAGAGCTTGCAGCAAAAAAATGACCGCAATGAAGCAACCGGTCTAAAAACCCGGGAAGATGTTTTGGAGGCTAATCAGAATCGGATCGAAAGCGATATTAAACGTTATCGCCAGTATTATAATATTGATGTTTATGATCATAAAAATTACGATTTTTACCTAGATACCACTAATTTGACGTTTGATCAGGTTTTTCAGGCGGTTTTTGACGAGGTTAATCGCCACCTTGACAATAAGAAAATTTAATTATAATATTAGACAAGATTTGCCTTATTTAAATAAGCGTTTAAAAACGAGATTGTTCCAATCTCGTTTATATAATTTTTAACCATATGGTTGAGACCAAATTAGAACTGAAACCCGGGATGACTATCAGGGTTTATCAGAAGATCAAAGAGTTGAATTCAAAGGGCGAAGAAAAAGAAAGAATTCAATATTTCGAAGGAATGATCATCGCCCGCAAGCATAATAAAGAAATCGGCGCGACGATTACGGTTCGAAAGACTTCGGAGGGAATCGGTGTTGAAAAAATCTTCCCGCTGAACTTGCCGACGATTACTAAAATCGAAATCAAGAAACAGGCGGCCGTTAAAAGAGCTAAACTTTATTATTTACGTGGTAATTATAAGAAAAAGTTGAAAGAAAAAGTCGTCAAATAATTGACGATTTTTTCGGTTGGGCGAGTGGTGAAACTGGTAGACACACAGGCTTGAGGGGCCTGGGATCGCAAGATCGTGGAGGTTCGAGTCCTCTCTCGCCCACGTGGATTTTAAATAACAAAAAAATTAGGGCGCATAGCTCAGCTGGTTAGAGCACTTCGTTTACACCGAAGGGGTCCAGGGTTCGAATCCTTGTGCGCCCACCTAATTTAGGAATTTTATAAATTAGAATAAGGAATCTTACGATCATTTTTAAACTAAAAAATCTGAAGCATGAAAAGAGACGAAGTAATGGCCGTAATATCCAGCATCCTGAAAAATGAATACGATTACAAAGGGGATGTCTCGGATGAAACTCACTTAATCCAAGATGCCTCGCTTGACTCCCTCGACACAGTTGAATTCATAATGAAAGTGGAAAAGGAGTTTGACATCAGCGTTGCTGATAGCGAAGCCGAAAAAGTCAGTACTGCCGGACAGGCCTGTGACCTGGTCATGGCTAAACTGGAAAAAAAATGAGGGATTGCCCTCCTTTAAGAAACCTCCCCCAACCAGGGAGGTTTTTAATTCGCTTTATCTTTTTGAGCTTATTGGTTAGAATAAAACTATGAGGATAAACACGAAAAACGAAAGAGAAACGCAGGCCATCGGGCAGGCGATTGGCCAAGAATGCCGAGGCGGCGAAGTTTTGGCTTTAGTTGGTGATTTGGGCGCTGGCAAAACAAAACTACTTCAAGGTTTGGCCAAGGGCCTGGGGATTAAAACCAGAGTAAATAGCCCGACTTTTAATATTTTAAAAATATATAAGGGTAATAAACGAACATCGTCAGTTAAGATATTCTGTCATATTGACGCTTACCGTCTAAAATTAGCTAAAGACTTGATTAATTTGGGAGTTAAAGAATATTTAGGGCGTCCGGATACGGTCGTGGCGATTGAATGGGCAGAAAAAGTAAGGGCAATTTGGCCTAAAAAAACGATTGTAATTAAGATTAAACATTTGGGAGAAGATAAGAGAGAAATATTAATTAAATAAATATATGCCATACATTAGTGATTTACAATTTTTTCATGGTTTAGATAACAATCCGGAGTATGAACCGGAAAAACTTCGACGCGAAGTTGAACAAGAGAAGGAAGAAGACAAAAAAAATAAAAAAGAAAAAAAATCAGAAAACTTTTCTAACGAGATGGTTGATAATTATCAAAAGACGATTAAATTAGTTGGTGGTTTTTCCCTTAAGAAAGAATTTAAGGACGATAAAGTGGAGGCGGAAATTATTAGAAGCCGTAAGGAAACAATCTTAAATTTGTTGCGAAAGATTTTAAGTGATATCGATAAATACACCTCTCGAATTCAGTCTCTACAATTAAGTCGCTCGGCCGAATACGATGATATTAAGAGCTACCAAGATACTATCGGCAGTTCAGATGCCGCCCGCCGGAGTATTCATAACATTTTAGTTAATGATATAAAATTAGCTATTCGTTTAATTAATGTTAGTTTCAATCAGGATTTTCCCGAGGCAGAGCGAGTAAAGGAAGAAAAAAAATATACAGACCGCCGCGGTTATTCTGAAGAGCAACTTAAAGAAGCGCTAGCGGAAAGAGAATTTGTTTCTTTCCCTTATGGCCAAGGGACCTTTATTGATTGGCAGCATTGCCCCAAGGATCCTGGCCAAGAAAGAGAATTTATCAAAACTGGTGAACCCATCTACAAAATTGGTAAAACGAAAAAGGA
>CAIQRY010000042.1 GCA_903874345.1 uncultured bacterium | reverse complement strand
TGATGAACCGAAAGAGTTTATAGTCGAACCAGAAACGACCACCTCCGAGGAAGCGGTCGGTAAATTTACGGCAACGCCAATTACCGATGATATTGACCAACAGAAAAATTTTTATTCCAGTTTAGCCTCGGAAATGAAGAGTAAAAAATCAAAAACCGGGATTCCGGCGACCGATGCGCCGCGCAAAACAATTAACCTTTATCGCCGTCTCGCCCTTAAGTTTGTAATTTTTACCGCGATCTTAGTGGCGATAGTGATTTATTTTTCTTTTTCTAAACTAACCATTACGATTACGCCAAAGGGCGAGATAATTAGTGACACAATTTTACTCAAAGTAGCCGGTAGCCAAATCGCGACCACGAGTGCGACTGTCGCGGCGAATAATGAGCAGAACGACCCACGTGAATTAGTTCCCGGAACGGTTCAAGTGACGGAGGCTACGGCTCAAAAATCCTATTCCGCCACCGGCCAGGAAGAGACCGGTGCCGAAATAAGCGGCACAGTCAAAATTATCAACAACTATAATAAAGGTCAGGCTTTAGTCGCGACAACGCGACTCTTAAGCGCTGATAATAAATTATTTCGAATTAAAAACGCGGTTAATGTTCCGGCCGGCGGTCAGGTTAGCGTGGATATTTATGCGGATAAACCCACGACGGACTTAGCGATTGGACCAAGCACTTTTACTATTCCCGGGCTTTGGCTTGGCTTACAAGATAAGATTTACGCCCGAAGCGATACGGCCTTTAACTATCAAAATAAAATTACCAAGTTTATTAATCCGAGCGATTTGCAAGGTGCCTCAACCGATATCAAGAATCAATTAATTGCCAATACGCAAGCGAATTTATCAAGCCAGGGCGGCGATTGGCTTTATGATACCAGCGAACCGGCCTTAGTTACTTTTAATGCTAAGTCAGGAGACAAGCTTAATGAATTTACGGCCACGGCTCACGGTAAGATTATCGCCGTTTCTTTTTCTAAGGAACAAGCGGCAAAATTAGCGGCTTCTAAACTTAATTTACTCGTGCCTGATGATAAGATCTTAACCGAATTTAAACCGGGAGAAATTACTTACATCTTACAGAATTATAATCCCAAGGACGGCAGCGCGACCATCCAAGCTTCTTTTACTGGAACGATGATGCTTAAAAGCGATGCGACCATCGTCGATCGTCAGAAATTAGTTGATTTAAATCAGGCGCAGATCGATAATTATCTGCAAAGCTTCCCTGAAATAAAAGATTATGATTTAAGTTTTTTCCCCTCATTTATCAAGAAAGCGCCAAGCTTGGTTGATCGGATTAAGATAAAAATTAATACTGTCAATTAAAAGATTAAATGGTAACTAAAAAAATGGCTGTGATTAGCCATTTTTTTATTTGTATAATGTTTAGCAAATTTTAAATTAGAATAAGCCTAGTAGTCGTTTCATCTTTTTTGGTTTTTTAGCCTTCTCAAAGATAAGGGCGCTAATATCCGCGGCTAGCTTTTTTGCTTCGTCAAATGATCGTTGGTGTAAATTGCGACCAATGGCCAGCCCGGCCGTATCACTAAATTTAAGTTGATTATTAAGATGAGCTAAGAGTTCTTTGGTTGATTGTTTGGCGCCACCGACGCAAATAACTTTTGTCCGTCCCGCCGCCGCCGTTACTTCCTTGAATTTTAAAGCCGTTTCCTTTTTATCTTTTAAAGCATAAGGATATTTTACTTTGACAAAGTCCGCGTCGAGAGAAGCCGCCACACCGGCTCCACCGGCGATAATATGGACATCTTCTTCTTTAACGTTTTTGCCTCGGGGATATACCCAGAGAATAGCTGTCAGACCGTTTTGATGAGCATCAAAAATCATCTTCGCCGCCGCCTCTAGCATTAAGTCTTCAAATTGACCGCCTAAGTATAAAGTGTAGCCCACGCCCACAATCTTTAAGCCGCTTTCTTTTTTAAATTTAACAATATCGGCCACTGTCCACCAAGTCGGGGCCGAATTTTTATTTTCATTATCTCCTAAATTAGTCTTACCGTTCAATTTAACGATATAGGGCAGGTGTTTATAATCTTGGCCATAACGACTGATTAGTCCTAAATGAGAGGCGAGGACGGCGCCAGAAGCACTCGAGGCAATTTTAAAAATGTGTTCCGGCGTGGCATCTTCTGGGCTAATGCCCGGTCCAAAAAAATCAGCGTTTAAATGTTCGACTTTTTGGTCAGCGGCGATTAAAAATAAATTACCGCTCCCGGCGGTCAACATTTTATAGTTTTGAAGATAGGTAGTTTTTTTATCGCGAGGAACGCTGAGCGGAATTTTAATCTCAAACATAAATATTTATAATTTTATTGAATTATGATATGATAAAAGCAACTAAACTAGTTAAAAACATTATACCACACTTATGTCAAAAGATAAAAATCAGGATCAGGATAAAATTATCAAAAAATATAAGGACTCCGAGGGGCTGACGGTGGAAGAAATGAATTTCGGTTTATGGTTGTCTGAGAATCGACGCTTGATTACGAAAATCATCGTGGCCTTTTTAATGGCGGTTTGCGCTTTCTTTTTTATTTATTCCGCCTATGCTTATATCCTTTATTTTATGAGCAGCCAGCAAGCCAATAACTTACTGGCTGATACCGCCGGTCAAATTATCTCCCGCTCAGTTACTACTAACTTAGTGGTTAATAACGTTCAGGTTTTGAAAAGCGGTCCTAATTATGATTTGATTGTCGAAATTACAAATCCCAATGATAAGTTTAACGCGAATTTTAATTATTGCTTTTTGCGTTCCAATACTAATCTGCTTTGCGGCCAAAGTTTTATTCTCCCGGGTGCGACCAAATATGTTTTAGCCTTGAACCAGGATTTGAGTGCTGGTACGAGCGGTTTAGAATTTAAGATTACGACGACGAGTTGGCAGCGCGTCGACCTTCATCTGATTCCGGACTGGAACCAATACGCCGCCGCCCGTCTTAATTTTAGTGTCACTAATATTAATTTCTCAGCGGCCGGTCTTAATAATTTATCGGGTAAATTAAATCTTAATTCCTTGGAGTTTACTGTAACTAATCAGAGTCCGTATAGTTATTATGAGGTGCCGGTAAATATCTTTCTTTATAATAACGCGACTTTAATTGGCGTTAATCGTTATACTTTTGATAATTTTTTGGCCGGGGAGTCACACCAAGCGAAGTTGACCTGGAATGGCAGCTTAGATAATGTGACGCGAACGGTAGTTGTCCCCGATGTTAATATCGCTGATAATAGTATTTTTATTAATTACACCGGTAATACCAGCGGCCAGTAATTTAAGCTATTTGTTGTTCTTATGTTTAGTCACTTCAAATTATATCTTAAAAATTTTGATTGGATTATTTTGGCCGCCATCCTTCTCTTAGTCTCTTTCGGTTTAGTCGAGATTTATAGCGTCGCATTAGGGCAGGGCGGTCTGAACTTACTCAATTTTAAAAAACAGCTCGGTTTCGCCGGGCTGGGTTTTTTATTACTTTTTATTTTTACTTTTCTTGATTCCTATTTTTTAAAAAGTTTGAGCCGTTATTTTTATTGGTTAGCCGCTTTTTTATTAATCACACTTCTTATTTTTGGTCGCGTGATTCGGGGTCATCAGGGTTGGTTTTCCGTCGGCGGTTTTAATTTACAACCTGTCGAATTCGTTAAGATTATTTTGGTTTTATTTTTAGCTAATTTTTTTGCCAACTTAGCGACGAAGGTTAAGACGACGCGTCATTTTTTCCTGTCCGCTTTGGCCGCTGGTGGCTTAATCGTGTTTGTTCTTTTACAGCCAGACTTAGGATCAGCCTTAATTTTGGGCGCGATTTGGTTGATTATGTCCCTAGCAGCCGGGTTCAATAAGAAATATTTTATCGTAGTTGTCGCCGCTTTTTTAATTATTTCCACTTTTTCTTGGTTTTTCTTGCTTCGGGACTATCAAAAAGAGAGAATTTTTACTTTTTTAAATCCGACCGCTAATTCCTTGGAATCAGGTTATAATATCTCGCAAGCGATGATTGCCGTCGGTTCTGGCGGTTTAACCGGCCAAGGCGTCGGTTTCGGTTCTCAGTCTCAGTTGAAGTTTTTGCCGGAAGCCCATACTGACTTTATTTTTTCGGTCATTGCTGAGGAATTAGGGTTTTTAGGCGTTATTTTGGTTTTAGGCTTTTATGGAATATTTTTTTGGCGTTGTTTTACGGTTTTGCGTAGAATTAACAATGATTTTGGCATTTATTTCTTAATTGGCGCGACCGGCTTGATTTTTATTCAAATGTTTATTAATATTGGTATGAATATGGGTATTATGCCTGTTGTCGGTCTGCCTTTGCCATTTATCAGTTATGGCGGCAGTTCCTTATTATCCCTGCTGATTCTGGTCGGGATGATTGAAAATATTATTATTAAATCTAAAATCAGCTATTAAATCTATGGCTATGGAATTAAAATTAGCGGCTGAGCCGCGCGACAAGAAAGACAAATTCGGACCGGAATTTATCCCGGCGGTTTTATACGGTAAAGGCGTAGAGAACCAGAATTTAAAAATTAAAAAAAGTGATTTTGAAAAGGTTTTTGTCAAATCCGGTGAATCAAACCTGATTGAACTTGCGACACCGACTGGCGCAGTTAAAGTCTTGGTTAAGGATTTTACACGTGATGCTTTAAAGAATTTTTTTACTCATATTGATTTTTATCAGGTCAATATGAAGGAAAAGATTACGACTGAAATCCCTTTGCATTTTATTGGCGAATCCAAGGCGATTAAAGAATTGGGCGGCGCTTTGATTAAGGATATGAATGCGATTGAAGTTGAATGTTTACCTGGTGATTTAGTTGATCATATTGACGTCGATATCTCAGTCTTAAATACTTATGATGACGCCATCCGCGTTAACGACTTAAAATTACCTCAAGGTCTAGCTTTGGTTCATCATACTAATGAAGTAGTGGCCGCGGTTATGGAGCCGAAAGTAGAAGCGGAACCAGTCGTCGTGACTCCGGAAGCGGGTGCGACTCCGGCGGAAGGAGCAGCTGTTCCGGCCGAAGGAGCTAAGAAGGAAGAAGGGAAGAAATAAAATTTGCTCAATTTTAGATAAATAAAAGCCCAGGATATTCCTGGGTTTTTATATATATTGACATTTTTATAATATTATGTTATAATTGTTTTAAGTATTTTTTATAACTGAATAGAAACCACAAAAACGTTATACCATGAAAAAACTGCATTATTATTTTTTCTTCATCGCTGCAATTCTGATTGCCTTTGGCCTTATCAGCCAGTGTAAAAATTCTGGTCATGCTCCGAAAGAGGAGCCCAAGCTTGAAAAAAATGTCTTTTTCGCCGCTCCCTGGGACAAGAAATTTAATTATGTGAAGTACGATAAAAATTTCGGTCTCATCTTCCATCTTCGTGACGGACGAGAATATGTCATTATGCCCGACTTAAGACATCAGGTTATCGTCAAGCATAATTATGCTTTATCTGTTACTTTCATCCAAAGGGGAAAACAACATGACGAGGCTGAGTCCATTCTATTTATCCTAAGCCCTCGTAGCAACGAATCAGCGATACGGGATATCCTTGAAAAAGAGGGACATTTCGTCACCTCTAAAAGCTTCATGGATAATATTTGGGACTATTACATTTATTAGGCCAGCTGCCCCCTCAAAAAATTACCCGGTTAATCTTCATAGATTAGCCGGTTTTTTATTTAACTTTAATTACGGCTAGTCGATGTTTACCGGCCAAATCTTTTTTAATCTCAATTTTAGCCCCAAAGAAGTATTTTTTGCTTAAAGCTAATATCTTGTTTTTCTGTCCCGGATCTATTTCACATAATAAAGTCAGTGACTCATAGGTGATGGCCGATAGTTGTTTAAATAAAATTCGGTAATATTTTAAACCGTCTGAGCCGGCGATAAGGGCAACGCGCGGCTCGCGGCTGATACTCGGTGCTTTCTTAACCTGAGTCGAAGTGAGGTAGGGAAGATTGGCGCTGATAATTAAATTTTGATTAATTAATTGCTGGCGGATAGGAGTCAAAAGATTGCCTTGATAAAATTTAATTTTTTTATTAAGCCCGTGTAAATTAGCATTTTGTCGCGCGATGTTAAGCGCGGGGCGGGAAATATCAACCGCTAAAAATTGAGTGCTCTTGTTTTTTAAATTTTTTGCGCAGGCAATAATAATTGCTCCTGAACCCGTGCCTAGATCAATCATTAGGGACCGCTCTAAATCAATTTTTAAGATTTCTTCGACAATCATCTCTGTTTCCGGCCGGGGTGTTAAGACCGCCGGCGTTACTTTAAAATCAAGGCCATAAAATTCTTTATGTCCGGTTAAATAGGAGATTGGCCAATTAGCACGGCGTTTTTTCTCTAAAGCTTTAAATCGTTTGTAAATTAAGGGCGGTACGATTGTTTCCGGATAAGTCAATAAAAATTCTCGTCTTTTATTCAATAAAAAAGCGAGGAGAATTTCCGTTTCTCGTCTAGGCAGAAGGGAATTAGTATAAACTTGTTTTAAAGTCATAACTTGATTTTTCTCTTGACTTTTTAAAATTATAATGGTAATAAGTGAGCAGCTAAACACTGATGATTCTCAAACCCTCAAATCCGTTCTTTATGCCTAAAAAAGCAGAAGTTATTATTAATTGCGATCCTGGTACGGAAAACATTGGCTCCCTTATTTCCGAATACGTAAAGTGTGCAATCTGTAACACAATGCACCCTGATTACGTGATGACTTCAAACCGCGAGCCGCTAGTCGGTGGTGCCAACCGCCTGACAATTACCCTGGAGAAAAAAGAGTAATTTCTTCAAAAAATTTATTTTCTCTAAACTTCGGTTCCGACCGGAGTTTTTTATTTTGTTTCGGCTTTAGCCTCTTTTTTCAAGGCTTGGACCATCTCTTCAATTTCGCCGTCCATAAAACGAGTAATACTATGAACGGACAAATTAATACGATGATCTGTAACGCGGTCTTGTGGGAAGTTATAGGTTCGGACTTTGTCGGACCTGTCGCCGGCACCGACCTGGCTTTGCCGGGCGCTTGATTCACTTAGACGACGTTCATCCTCTTGTCTCGCTAAAAGTCGAGAACGCAAAACTTGCAAAGCCTTTTCCTTATTTTGGTGTTGTGATTTTTGGTCCTGGCAACTAACAATAATACCGGTTGGAAGATGCAAGACGCGAATAGCAGAATAGGTTGTATTGACACTTTGACCACCTGGACCGCTTGAACAAAAAGTATCGATTCTAATTTCATTCGGTTTAATTTCCACATCGACCTCTTCCGCTTCTGGTAAAACCACGACGGTTGCGGTTGAAGTATGAACACGGCCTTGTTTTTCGGTTTCGGGAACTCTTTGGACGCGGTGTGTGCCCGCTTCAAATTTTAGTAAACCATAGGCGCCCTCACCTTTAACTCCGAAAATGATTTCTTTATAACCGCCGATACCAATTACATTAGAATCAATGAGTTCTAGCTTCCAGCCCCGGCGTTCGCAGAAGCGGGAATACATCCGGAAGAGGTCGCCGGCGAATAAAGCCGCTTCATCGCCGCCGGTGCCGGCCCGAATTTCGATAATGGCGTTCTTTTTGTCGTTTGGGCTAGCCGGATGAAGCTCTTCTTCTATTTCTTCAGTCAATTTTTCAACCTGGGCGCCTAGTCCGGATAACTCTTCTTGCGCCATGGTTTTTAATTCCTCGTCTTTTTCATTATTGACTATGTCGTTATTTTGGCTAATATTATTAGCAATTTTTTCTAATTCTAAAATCATAGCGATCGCCCTTTTTAGGCTCGCATGTTCTTGAGAAATTTTAATCAATTCTTTTTGATTACTCATTAAGACTGGATCCATGAGTTTTTCCTCAATAATTTTGAATTTTTCTTTGACTTCTTCGTACATATTGACTTAATTTTATGATTGTGCTATTATGTAAAGACTCAATTGATAATGCTTTGATATCTATCGCCACTCTGTTTTCTGTTTACTGAGTGGTGAAAAGGAGTCCGTTGGGGAAAAATAATGGTGTCTGGTCCATTTGTCGGATCCTAGGTAGGTATCAAAAAAGCGACGGTTTTAGTTTAGCATGATATGCAACAAGCATAAACATGAGAAACTATTAACTGTCGCTTCTTTTTTTATCGCTACTTCTTTTTATTGAGTTGAACCTGGGCAAAATTTTTCATGTCCTTAGTCTTAACAACAACTTCTTTTTTAGCCCTGGCTTCCGCGCGGACCGCTCTTTTTACCTTTTTACCTTTTTTATCCTTAACGCCAGCTTTGGCTTTAATTTTTGCTTCAAATTTTTCGACGCGACGAGCCGTATCGACTAATTTTTGTTTGCCAGTATAGAAAGGATGACAAGCCGAACAAAGTTCAACTTTAAGCTCCGGTTCAGTTGAGCCGGTTAGAAAAGTATTGCCGCAAACGCAAGTCACTTTGCAATTCGGGTAATATTTAGGATGGATGTCTTTTTGCATATAAATAAAAAAAATCTTAATGATTTTTGATAAAAACCCTAACTAGGGGTTATCGGTAATTTATGTTAATATAATGCTATCATAACTTTGAAATTTAATCAAGACCTGGCTTCCCGGAAGCAAAGTTAATTGCTATAATAAACCGGTAATATGACCAAAGTAGACAATATCGCTAAAAATACTTCCTATTTGACTTTAGCCCTGATTTTACAGAAAATAATTTCGTTCACCTATTTTACCTTGCTCGCCCGTTATATTGGCCCGGCGTCTTTAGGCAAGTACTATTTTGCTATCTCGTTCACGACTATTTTTGCCATCTTTATTGACTTAGGATTTGCTAACGTGTTAACCCGAGAAGTGGCTAAGGATGATAAGCGCGCCGCGGGTTGGTTAGGTAATATTTTAACCCTTAAAGTACCGCTCGCCATTTTTGCCTTGGCCGCGGTTTTTATTTTAATAAATGTTCTACATTATGATCCGTTAACGAAAAATTTAGTTTATATTTCCTGTATCTCCATGGTCCTGGATTC
>CAIQRY010000041.1 GCA_903874345.1 uncultured bacterium | reverse complement strand
TAAATTTAGGTTAAAATTAAAATATAAAAATAAAAATATGACTTTTCGCGAATATCAGCTCAAAGCTAAGGAAACAGCGCAATTTCCCGACAAGGAGAATGCCTTTATCTATACGGCTCTCGCTCTCAACGGCGAAGCCGGCGAAGTGGCGGAAAAAATCAAAAAAATCTGGCGCGATAAAAACAAGCAAGTGTCTTTGGAAGATAAGGAAGCGATTAAAAAAGAATTAGGCGATGTCTTATGGTACTTATCGCAAATGGCCGAAGAATTAGGGATTGATTTTGACGCTGTGGCTCAAACTAATTTAGACAAAACGCATTCCCGCCTGGAGCGTAATTTAATTCATGGTGCGGGTGATAATCGCTAACTACTATGACTATTTTACATGGTTTAATTTTAGGTATCGTTGAAGGCTTAACCGAGTTTTTACCGATCTCCTCGACCGCGCATATGATTCTCGCCGCCGACTGGCTGCGCGTGCCAAGCACGGAATTTTTAAAAACCTTTGAAATTTCCATTCAGCTTGGCGCTATCCTGGCTGTCATTATCCTCTACTGGAAAAAAATCTGGTCGAGCTGGAATTTAATATGGAAAATCGGCGCCGCTTTTATTCCGACGGCGATTATCGGCTTAATTTTTTATAAAATTGTTAAAAACTATCTACTGGACAATGTTTGGGTCGTCGCTTTCGCTTTACTTCTCGGCGGTATTATCTTAATCTGGTTTGAAAAATATTTAGCGCAAAAAAATAGCGGCAAGGAATTAACTAATCAAAATGCGCTAGATGAAAAACTAGAAACAATCACCTATAAACAAGCCGGGATTATCGGCGTCTTTCAGGCGCTCGCCATTATCCCCGGCGTTTCCCGCGCCGCCGCGACCATTATCGGCGGCTTAAGCTTGGGAATCAAACGAAAAAATATTGTTGAATTTTCCTTTCTCTTAGCGATCCCGACTATGCTGGCCGCCAGCGCTTTAGATCTCTATAAGAGTCGCGACGCCCTGCTTTTACTCAGCGGTCATGAACTTATTATTTGGCTCATCGGTTTTATAACTGCTTTTATTACCGCTATTATCGGCGTCCGCTTCTTTATTAAATATATCCAGAAAAACAACTTCGTTCCCTTCGGCTGGTATCGGATTGTTCTCGCTCTTGTCGTTATAGCCTGGCTAATGCTAAAATAAAAGCATAATTAACCAACAAACATATGGCTTTAATCACGTGGCAAAGCGAATACGAGCTGGGAATCGCGGAAATCGATAACCAGCATAAGAAAATTGTTGAAATTATCAATCGTCTGTTTGAGATGTTTTCGACTCATAAATTACAGGACGAAGCCGGTCTGACCCAGATTCTTAAAGAACTAACCGATTACGCCGACTATCATTTCACAACCGAAGAAAAATATTTTGAAGCTTTCAAATACCCGCAGGCCGCCGGTCATATTGAAATGCATAACAATTATCGAACAAAAATTGAAGAATTTAAAACTCAATTCGCGACCGCTAAAGATGAGGCAATTTTTTTCAACCTAACCAATTTCCTCCAGGACTGGTGGATTTGGCACATCAATAATCTTGATCGCGAGTATGTCCCCTTATTTAAGGAGAACGGGGTAAAATAATTACCAAAGGAATTATAAAAGGCCGTTTGCAAACGGCCTTTTTTGATTAACTAAGATTAATCTTTCTTTTCAGCTGGGGCAATAAAACCATCTATTTTCACTCGATTGCCAAAATCTTTTAACGTCTCTTCGGCTAAAGATGTTAAGTGGTCAAGCTCTGTCTGATCGTTAGCGGAAATAATGATATAGAAAGGATTTTCGACCGTAAAGCGGGCGCCTAAACCATGGTCGCTCAAAGCAATTCCGGTTAAAGCCGGCATCTCTTTTTTAAGATAAGCGTCTCCTAATTTAAAAGCGGGAGCGGAGCTAATGAATTGCGGCGGGAAATTCTCCCAATTAGCCGCATCAAAACGTCCGGTGCACTCTAAGAGCAGTGCTCGTTCGTTATGAACCGGCGATTTAAATTCAGCGTGACTCACGGCCAGGTATTCATTACCGGTTTGTGTCGCTAATTGTTCCGCGCCCTGATAGCCATATTTATCGCTATCCGGACCCGGGTGCATTAAAGCCGCGGCGCCGCAACCCTCATGGCCCGTAATCGTCAGTTTACGACCTAACTCTTCCCGGCGTCTGATTAGTTCGGCGGCTAAAATTTCCTTTTCTTTTTCATCCGCGACAATTCCTTCACCAGCCAAACCCATTTTGGCGCCACTCACGACGCGTCCATCAGAGCAATCAAGCGTGTCTAACTGACGATTGAGAGCTTCCGTAAAACCCGGAACTTTTTCAATCTGGCCAGCGAGTTTGCCCCCGGCATTAAGATATTCGATAATCTCATTCTGCTGGGATTTTTCCCAGGCGGCGTTAAGTTGCTCTGTTTGGTCATGGTGATGGTCGTGTGTTTTCATAGTTAGTTCTTTTTCAAGGTTCATATTATATAACTGTTTATTTATTCTTATTTAAACCGTCACTCTTGAGCTTGCGCCAGCGATTAACCGCGTGGAGACGAGCCAATTCTTTCTCAAGACGAACAGCAATATCCGTAAATTCGACGTCATCTTTATTCTTCGCCGTTTTCTTTAGTTCTTCCGCTTTCCGTTTCGCTTCCTTAATCCGCGCTTCATCAAGTTCTTCGGCACGTTCGGCCGTATCCGCTAAAATTACAATCTTGCCGCACATGACTTCAATAAAACCACCGGAGACCGCCATGATTTCCATGACGTTATCCGCCCGCTTAACCTCAATCACCCCCGGTTCCAAAATAGAAACCAAGGGAATATGATCAGGGAGAATCGTAATTTCGCCACTCGCGGTCGGCACTGTTGCCTGCAAAATTTCCTGACGCAAAACAACGCGCTCGGGAGTAACGATTTCAAATTGTATAGTTTTATTGGCCATAATAATTTAAGTCCCCGTAATTTATTTTTCCGCTTTGACTTCTTCGATATTACCACGCATGTAGAAATCATCTTCCGGCTTATCGTCGTGCTTGCCTTCTAAAATTTCTTTAAAGCCGCGAACCGTATCCGCTAACTTAACATATTTACCCGGTCGGCCGGTAAACGCTTCAGCCACGAAGTTCGGCTGCGACAAGAATTTCTGAATCTTTCTGGCGCGAGCGACGATAATTTTATCTTCCGCGGATAATTCTTCCATCCCTAAAATCGCAATAATATCCTGTAAATCTTTATAGCGCTGTAAAATTTTCTGGACACCGCGGGCGACTTCGTAATGCTCCTGACCAACCACTTTCGGATCCAAGATAATCGAAGAGGAATCAAGCGGATCAACCGCCGGATAAAGTCCTAATTCCGATAAGGAGCGCGACAAAACCACGGTCGAATCTAAGTGACCGAAAGTCGTGGCTGGCGCCGGATCGGTTAAATCATCGGCTGGGACATAAACCGCCTGAATCGAAGTGATTGAACCGTTCTTGGTCGAAGTAATTCTTTCTTGCAGTTCTCCCATTTCGGAGGCGAGAGTCGGCTGATAACCGACGGCCGAAGGCATACGACCTAATAAGGCCGAAACTTCGGAACCGGCTTGGGTGAAACGGAAAATATTATCGACGAAGAACAAAACGTCCTGATTCTTTTCATCGCGGAAATATTCGGCGATGGAGAGTCCAGTCAAAGCGACGCGCGCGCGCGAACCGGGCGGTTCGTTCATCTGGCCAAAGACCATCGAAACCTTATCAATAACACCCGAGTCTTTAAATTCATGATATAAGTCATTCCCTTCGCGCGTTCTCTCGCCGACCCCGGCAAAAACCGAGTAGCCGCCGTGTTCGGAGGCAATATTATGAATGAGTTCCTGAATAACGACCGTCTTGCCGACACCGGCCCCGCCGAACATGCCGACTTTGCCGCCTTTAACAATCGGGCAAATTAAATCAATGACTTTAATCCCAGTTTCTAAAACTTCCGAATTAATGGACTGATCAACGAATTTCGGCGCCGGGCGATGAATCGGATATTTTTTTTCAGTCTTAACCGGTTTTCCGCCATCAACGACATTACCTAAAACATTAAAAATGCGGCCCAAGGTTTCTTGGCCGACCGGTACGGAAATCGCTGCTCCGGTATCGAGCGCCTGATCGCCGCGTTTTAAACCATCGGTTGTACCCATGGCGACCGTGCGCACTAAATTCGAGCCGGTATGCTGTTCGACTTCCAGGACCAATGGCTGGCCGTTTAAATCGACCTCTAAGGCATTATAAATTTCGGGTAGTTTATTCTCAAAATAGACATCAACGACGACGCCGATGACCTGTTTGACAATCCCGTAATTTGCTTTGTGTTCTGACATAATATTTTAAATTATTTTTTATTCAGTTAAGGCATTCGCGCCCGCGGAAATTTCCGCAATTTCGCCGGTGATGCTCGCCTGGCGTGCTTTATTATAGAATAAGGTGAGTTCACTGACCATATCACTGGCTGCGTCCGTTGCCTGATGCATGGCGCTCATGCGCGCGCTCTGTTCTGAGGCGTTCGCTTCTAAGAAGGCCTGGTATAACTGGACTTCGAGCAGACGTGGGACAAGTTTATTCAAAACTTCTTTCGGGCTCGGTTCAAAAGTATATTCAAAATTATAACCATCAAGACATAAATGTTTCTTCGCTTTCTCGGCTAAAAATTCACGGCTCGTCGCGAGTCCGGACTCGTGGCCGACAATGCCTAAATACTGGTCACTCGTTAGAGCAATTGGCAAGAGCTGTTTAACGCGCGGCACTTGTTTGGCCGGATTAATGAAATCCGTATAGGCGACTAAGATTTTATCGTATTTTTTACGCGCGTAATCGCTTAAGACCATCTTCACAATCGGATAAATTTCCCGCGCGTCGGTTAGAACTTCGCTTTTTTCAAATTCGGCCGCGACCGTAAAATCTTGATTATAAACGCTTAAGCCTTTCTTACCGGCTAAGATAAAATCGGTTGGGAGCGGGTGCTTAGCAATTGATTCCTTCGCCTTACTAATCACAGCTGTATTATAACCGCCGCATAAACCGCGATTAGCCGTAATCAAAATGATGGCGACCTTATTGATTTTCTTTCGGGCTTTCAAGAAAGGATGTAATGGCTCGGATCGTTTCGTTGATAATTCGGCCAAACGCAAAACTGTCTCCCAGCTTAAATTGGCATAAGTGCGAGTTTTTAAAACAGCTTCAATTGTTTTGCGCATCTTCGCCGCCGAGACCATTTCCATGGCTCTCGTAATCTTCTTGGTACTGGAAACGGACTTGATGCGGCGGGAGATTTCTTTAGTTTTGGCCATGTTATTTTATTAAATAATCAACCGTGGCTTTATAGTCTTCAATCAACTTCTTCAGCCCGGCTTCAATCTCTGCGTCGAGCTCTTTTTTCTCGATAATCATTTTTAGGACGGTGTCATTTAAATCAGCTTGCTTATATAAACCCGCTTCAAACTCACTGACTTTTTCCACCGGCACATTATCCATGAAGCCGTTCACTAACGTATAGTAAATTAAAACCTGTTTCGCCACAGATAGCGGTTGATACTGTCCTTGCTTAAAAATTTCATATAAACGTTTACCACGCTCTAATTTCCGTTTTGTGTCTTCGTCCAAATCCGAACCAAACTGCGCAAAGGCCGCGAGCTCGCGGTATTGTGCTGCTTCGAGGCGCATCTTGCCCGCCACTTTTTTCATGGCTTTAATCTGCGCCGAAGAACCGACGCGAGAGACGGACAAACCGGCATTAACCGCCGGACGCTGCCCCTGATAGAATAAATCTGATTCGAGATAAATCTGCCCATCGGTAATGGAAATAACATTGGTCGGAATATAAGCGGAAACGTCGCCGGCCTGCGTTTCAATAATCGGGAGAGCGGTAATCGAACCGCCACCGAAATCCTTATTCAACTTACAAGCGCGTTCGAGCAAGCGAGAATGTAAATAAAAGACATCGCCCGGATACGCTTCGCGACCCGGAGGACGACGGAGTAATAAAGAAATTTCGCGGTAAGAAACGGCATGTTTGGATAAATCATCATAAACAATCAAAACATCCTCTCCTTTATCTAAGAAATATTCGGCCATAGCGCAACCGGCATAAGGCGCGATATATAATAAGGAAGCGGGCATAGATGCGCCAGCTAAGACAATCGTGGTATAGTCCATGGCTCCGGCTTCTTCCAGTTTTGCCACAATATTCGCCACTTTCGATTCCTTCTGGCCAATTCCGACATAAATACATTTCATGTTCTGCCCTTTCTGGTTGATAATCGCGTCAATCGCAATCGCGGTTTTACCAATTTGACGGTCGCCGATAATGAGTTCTCTCTGACCGCGGCCAATTGGCACCATGGCGTCGATCGCTTTAATCCCGGTCTGGACCGGCTGTTTCACGGATTCACGAGTAATAACTCCGGGGGCGATTTTTTCCACTGGATAAAATTTATTGGTTTCGACTTTTCCTTTACCGTCTAAAGGTTCGCCCAGTGGATTTAAGACGCGGCCAATAACTGCTTCGCCAACCGGGACTTCTAAGATTCTCTTGGTCGAATGGACTTCATCGCCTTCTTTAATCGCCGTAAAGTCGCCTAAAATAATAGACCCCACCTGATTTTCTTCGAGGTTCAAAGCCACACCGGCGACATCGCCTTTTTCCGTTTTAAACTGTAAAATTTCGCTCATCATGACTTCCGAGAGGCCGGAAACCAAAGCAATACCGTCCGAAACTTTTAGAACCTTCCCGACTGATTTTTCGCTGATTTCAGCCTTAAAACCGGATATCTCCGACTTCAGCTGGTCAATAATAAAATCTTTTGTAGTTGACATATAATTTAAATTGTGATATAATATATTTAAGTAAATTTTAGTGTAAAATAAGTGTTAAACGTCCTTTATACAATTAGTCATGAAAGCAAAAAAAGTAATTTCATTTATCAGCAATATTACGCTTTTTATTCTGTCGTTTTGCTTTATCTTCGGGATTATTAATTTCCACCGGAGTTCAGCAATTACCATTATTGCCCTTCTGCTCCTCCCTGCCGCCATCTTAAATGAACAAATTTACGTTTGGGTGGCAAAAATGTGCAAGGGACGCCTAACTATGAAAGGAATCGAATTTTTCTTCGGTCTCGGTTCTGCCGCTCTGTTTGTGATCGCCGATATCTTCTTCTTAGCTGATGTTGCAATCAACGTGACGCTCACGTCTCTATCAACAATCGCTTTGGTCTTCCTGTCCATTTCCTTTATTTTCTTCCTCGTCTGGATAATCACCTGGATTAAAATAAAACTGGAAGCCAGAAGAATGCTTTATGCTCTCGGTGAATCCGACATGACTGACCCCTCACCGGAAAAAAACTAAGCCATGCTCGCTCTTTCTGCTCGACCGCCCTAACTTGGACGGTCTTTTTTTATTTTAAAAAACCTTAACCGATTAATTCTTTCTTTAACTCTTCCAAACTCGCCTTTAGACTACCATCTAAAACCTTGCTCTCGTATTTCAAAACAAAACCACCTAACAATTTTCGATCAATTTCTTCCTTAATCATTATTTTCTTGGCTCCCGTCTTCTCTTTTAAATAATTAATCACCGTTTCGCGAGCGGTCGGCCCTAATTCACGGGCGCTTAAAAGCTCGGCCGGCAGTTCCCCGTGTTCCGCGTTCCAAAGCGCGCTAAATATTTCCATGGTTCCCTCCGCTTTATTTAAATCCCGATTCCGACCCAAAATCGCCACAAATTTTTTCAAAACAACTTTAACTTCCTTCTCGGTTTTACCCGACAAGGATTCAAATAAACTCTTGGCGTATTGGGAAACGGAAATTTTCATAATTATTTCACCAACTTCTTTATTAACTCTCTGTCCTTATCGCTCGTCATCTTCTCGTTTAATAATTTTTCCACGCTCAAAACCACCAGGTCAGCGACTTCTTTTTTAATCTCCTTTAAAGTCTCGGCCTTATCACGCAGCATCTTTTCTTTTTCCGCGTTAATCACCTGACCGATATCTTCTTTCGCTTTGGCAATTAATTCATTGCGTCTTTCTTCGCCGCGCTTATCCGCTTCTTCCACGATTAAATTCGCCTGCTTCTTGGCGGCAGCAATAATCTCGTTCTTTTCTTTTTCCGTTAAAGCTAAGCGTTTTTCGATTTCGTCCGCGTCTTTTAGACTCTTATCAATCTTATCGCTTCTTTCCGTCATGGTCTTAACCAAGGGTTTAAAAGCAAAGAAATATAAGACCGCGAAAACCACGGCAAAATTCAAGACCTGAGCCAGAAACAATTTCCAGTCGATGTTAAAAGCGGAAATTAATGGTTCCATATGATATAAATTAAACTTTGATAATAATTTTAATAATAAACTCGCGTTTTCTCCCGATTAATTTCGGGAGAAATCCGCCAAATTATTATTTGATACTGAACGCAATAACGAGGGCGTAAATAGCGATGGCTTCTGCAAAGGCCGCGATGAGTAACATCGGGACTAAGATTTTGCCAGTCGCTTCCGGATTACGGCCGATGGCTTCCATGGCTTTGGCGCCGATAAAACCGATGCCGAAACCGGGACCAAGGGAACCGATACCGATCGCTAGCGCCTTGGCTAACATGATGGTGTCCATAGTTTTGTTATATTATTATGTTAATTATATTTTTTAGGACTCGTTTCAATTAATGCTCTTCCTGACTGGTGTTAATCGTTAAATAAGTCAGAACTAACATGGCAAAAATCAAAGCCTGAATCAAACCGACCAGAATTTCCAGGAACAAAAACGGTAAAGGCAGACCGAAAGCTAAAATAGCCGACATCGAAGCGAGCAGGACTTCGCCGGCAAAGACATTACCGAATAACCGGAAAGATAAGCTAGCCACTTTCGCCAGTTCGGAAATTATTTCAATCAAACCGACAAAAACTTTAATCGGATTAACGATTAAAATCGTCGGATCCTTAATAAACTTTTTCGGAATTTCTAAAATCGCTTTAATATTTATAAACTTATTCAAATATTTCCACCAACCGACGGCAATCACGCCCATGATATGACTGATGACAACCGCAATCGTTGCTAAAGCCAAAGTCGTATTTAAATCCGCGGTCCCGCCGCGAAAATATGGGATAAAGAATTTTTCATTACCGTGTTGAACGATCTGACCAATTGAACCGACGCCCGGCAAAATCCCGGACCAATTATTTAGTAGAATGAAAAAGAAAAAAGCGAGAACGAGCGGGGCGAAAGTCAAAGATTTTTTTCGGCTCCCGGTCACGCTATCAAATAAATCCAAGAATCCTTCGACGATCATTTCCATGGCGTTCTGCAAACCGCGCGGCACTTGTTTTAAGCTACGGCGTAAAGCCACGGCCAAAATAACCACGATTAATAAAACAAGCCAGGAATTAAGCATGGCATTGGTAATCGGAAAATTACCGAGATGCGCAATCGGCTCGGCGTATAAAGTATTTTCGTGGATGATTTCGGTGTTCATTATTTTAAATCTTTATTCTTTTTTTCGGCTTCGCTCTCGCGTTCAATTTTTTTAAATTCTCTTAAGGCATTAAGCGCTAAACCATACATCGAGATCAGAAAGGCGACGCCAATGGTCCCTAAAAATAACCAGGGTTCGGTTCCGTATTTTTTATCCAGCCATCTACCGACAATGACGCCTAAGATCACGGGAAAAGCAATCCAGCCGGTCAAGCTGACCAGAATTCGGGAAGCAATTGACCAAGTAGTATTTTTCATATTTTAGCCCAAAAATAAAAAGGGCGCTCTGCCCTCGAGTAAAATTGGGGCTATCTTTTTTATAACGCAAATATCAGTAAAAGTCAACAATCCTGATTTACTAAATTTTGAAAAAATCACGAGCGGTCTTCGTCGTTATCTCCGCTACCTTTTCTAAACGAATATTCTTGATTTCGGCGATTCGTTTAGCCACATATTGAACCAATAAAGGTTCATTTCGTTGGCCACGGTAAGGTTCTGGGGTCATATAAGGCGTATCCGTTTCAATCATTACTTTTTCTAAAGGAATTTTCCGAATCAAATCATCCCATTGCTTGCTAAAAGTTATCAAACCGGTAAATGAAATCAAAAGCCCTAGCTGAAAATACTTCCAAGCTAAGTCCTCGTCTCCGGAAAAACAATGAATCACGCCCCAAGGTCGGTCGGTCGGAATAATATGACCATATTCTTTCTTAAAATCCTGGAGAATCGTCAGTAAATCATCATGCGCCTGGCGGCAATGAATAATCACCGGTAAATTCAAACTGCGGGCGAGCAAAAGTTGCTGGGCAAAAACTTCGTGTTGTTTCTTTTTAGCCGCGCTCATGTCTTTCGTCGGGTCTAAGTGGTAATAATCCAAACCAATTTCGCCAATCGCGACCACTTTTTCAAACTTCGCTAATTTTTCATAACTCCCATAATCGAATTCTTCGGAGCGCGCCGTTAAACTATAAGTATTTCCCTCTTCTTCGCTATCAATGGCTCCTTCCTGCAAATGAATCGGGTGCAAACCAATCGCGGCGTAAACCCCGCGTTCATATTTATTGGCGTAACTTAAAGCTCGATTCGAAGTCTTAAATTCCGAACCGACCAAAACCATCCAGGTTTCATTATCCAAAGAACGACGAATCACCGCGTCGGCGTCGTCTTTGAAGGCATTGAAATTAACATGGGCATGGGTATCGATAAACATATACTATGAGACTCATCTTATAATACGCACTGGGCACTTAAAAAACGCGGCATCGCGTTTCTTAAGCTACATTAACGAATTAATTTACTGAGGCTGACCGACATTTCCGTCCTGGTTAGCGGCCGGCTTGTTTTCCGTATTCACGGACGCCGCCATATTCGGCGCCGTCATTTCGTCTTTTTTCGCACATTTGGCGCAATGACACTTACAACCAAAAAGTTTTTTAAACCAGTTACACATAAGCTTATGTGATTAATAATAAAGACACCTTTATTGTAGCATTTAATCAGAAAAAGTCAATAAAAAAGGCCAAATTATCAGAATGTTGACACAAATAAATTAAAATTCTAAATTTGAAGATTCTTTCTTTGAAAATCAATAATTAACAACCTATAAATCAACCCCAAAAAAAATAATTTACCCATGAAAAGAAAAGCTGATTATCATCGCCTCTTTATGGTAGCCGGAATAATCGAAGCCCTGGCGAATGACCTGATTTATTATGCCAACGATTTTTTGAACCATAACAACAAGCTGCTGCCTAATCCAAAACGTAATGGCGGCTACTTAGTCGTCATGGATGCCAAAAATGGAGAAATTATCTTACTCATGGCTATTGGTAGCTTCTCCACTCAAAAAACGGAAAAATACCTTAACTACGCTATTGGGAAGGCTCAACAACTCTTTCGTCATCGTAACGAACATCGTTTATCCTTTCAATCCGCCTTAACTGAAAAATTTACCCAAGGAGCTATTCAAATTGGCGACTATATCTGGTCGTTTTCTGGACATCTCTCGGGGGTGGATGAAGCGATTTCCGCCGTCCTAGGTTGCAAATTTTCCTTCTCAAGTATCCATGAAAGCCTCCAAAAAAAAGAAACTCAGCGGTTAGAGGTGGCTTTAGACAACGTAAGTCGCAATGAAATCTACCCCTTCCTAAAAGCCTCCGTCAAATACCAAGGCGAAGAACCCGGGTATTAAGCTCCTAAAAAAAGTTCACAAAAGGCTGTCCTCATCAGACAGCCTTTTTTATTTTTCAAAAATATTAAATTAATCAAATGCCTAATTCTTCCAATAAAGTTTTTTGTTTCTTATTCAGTCCGCTCGGAATCTTCACGCTTATTTTAACATATTGATCACCAATCCCGCGGTTATGTAATTTCGTTACGCCTTTATCCCTTAATTTAAAAATTGTGCCAGACTGCGTCCCTTCTGGAATTTTTAATTTAAGGGCACCATGAATCGTCTCGACATCAATCTTATCTCCCAAAATCGCTTGCTGGATGCTAATCGTTTCTTCCGTTTTAATATCATAGCCTTCGCGCTTGAATTTTTTATGCGGCGCGACATTAATTCTTAAATATAAATCTCCGGCGCTGGCGCCTTTCTGTCCGGCTTCGCCCTGGCCACTTAAGCGTATCGATTCGCCGTCATTAATCCCAGCCGGCACGCGCACTTTTATTTTTACCTGGTCACGGTAAACACCAGTTCCGCCGCACTTCGTGCATTTTTGACTAATCGTTTTCCCTTCGCCACCGCAAGACGGGCAAGGCGATTGCGTCTGAATGTTTCCTAAGATTGTCCGTTGCACGCTCGCAACGCGACCGGTTCCGTGACAATGTCCACAGGTCTCGATTTTCGCGCCTGGTTCTGCGCCATTACCCTGGCAATGACCGCAAACCATATTCTTAGCAAAACTGATTTCTTTCTCTGTGCCAAAAGCCGCAGCCATGAAATCTAAGTTCAAATTCATTTCCATATCTCGGCCGCGCGCCGCACGTTTAGCTCCTTGGCGACCACCGCCGAAACCAAAAATATCACCGAAGCCGCCAAAGATATCGCCTAAATCATCCATATCAAAATTCATATTCCCGTTTTGAAAACCACCGAAACCTTGGCCGCCGAAGCCGCCCCAATTCGCGCCCCCGCCGCCTTGATTAAAAGCCGCGGAACCGAATTGGTCATAGCGCTGACGTTTTTCTGTGTTGCCTAAAACCTGATAAGCTTCGTTAAGCTCCTTGAATTTTTCCGCGTTACCTCCCTTATCCGGATGATGCTCATGTGCTTTCTTACGAAAAGCAGTTTTGATTTCATCTGCCGAGGCCGTTTTGGATACGCCTAAAATATCGTAATAATCCTTGGACATAATTTATTTTTTCTCTTCCACTTCGCCTTCAACGACATCGTCCTTCTTAGTATTTGTCTGATCCGCGTTCGCTCCAGCCGTCTCCGCGCCGGGCGCGCCGGCGTTCGGCTGCTGTTGATACATCGCGGCGCCGATTTTCTGCGCAATGGTATTAATTTCCTCCATCTTCTTTTTCATCTCTTCAAGATTGCCAGCTTCTTTTGCTTTTTTAAGTTCCGCGTTCTTGTCTTCCAATTCTTTCTTATCTTCCGGTTTCATCTTGTCGCCGGATTCTTTAAGCATTTTTTCCATAGTAAAACTGACGGCGTCGGCCTGATTCTTGATTTCCACTTCTTCTTTCTTTTTCTTGTCTTCTTCAGCGTGCAGTTCCGCTTCCTTTTTCATCTTTTCAACCTCGTCCTTAGACAAGCCCGAAGAAGCCGTAATCGTAATCTTTTGCTGTTTATTCGTCGCCTTATCGGTCGCCGAGACATTTAAAATCCCATTGGCATCAATATCAAATTTTACTTCGACTTGCGGAATACCGCGCGGCGCGGATGGAATGCCGTCTAAAATGAAACGGCCTAAAGTCTTATTATCATGCGCCATGGGGCGTTCGCCCTGAACAACATGAATTTCCACGCTCGTCTGGCCATCGGCCGCGGTCGAGAAAATCTGGCCTTTGGAAGTCGGGATAGTCGTATTGCGTTCAATTAAAGGAGTGGCCACGCCGCCTAAGGTTTCAATGCCTAAAGTTAAAGGAGTAACGTCTAATAACAAAACATCTTTCACGTCGCCTTGAAGTACGCCGGCTTGCACTGCCGCGCCTAAAGCCACGACTTCATCCGGATTAACCGTTAAATTCGGTTCCTTGCCGAAGAATTCTTTGACTTTCTGCAAAACCAAAGGCATGCGTGTCATACCGCCGACCATAAGAACTTCATTAATTTCATTCATCTTAAAACCAGAATCCGCTAAGGCTTTTTTGCAAGGTTCAATGGTCTTATCAACTAAGTCCATAATCAAAGCTTCTAATTTAGCCCTCGATAATTTCATCACTAAATGTTTCGGGCCATTGGCGTCGGTGGTAATAAAGGGCTGATTGATTTCAGTTTCAAGAGCCGTCGATAATTCAATCTTCGCTTTTTCCGCCGACTCTTTGATGCGCTGTAAAGCTAAAGTATCTTTCGACAAATCAATGCCCTGATCTTTTTTAAATTCTTCAATAATCCAATTAATAATTCTTTGATCAAAATCTTCGCCGCCTAAATGCGTATCGCCGTTGGTGGCTTTCACTTCAACCGTGTCCGCGGAAATATCCAAAACCGAAACATCAAAAGTGCCGCCGCCTAAATCATAAACCACGATTTTTTGTCCCTGCTTCTTATCAAAACCATAAGCCAACGCCGCGGCCGTCGGTTCGTTAATAATGCGTTTAACGTCTAAACCAGCGATCTGCCCGGCGTCTTTGGTCGCCTGACGCTGTGAGTCATTAAAATAAGCCGGAACCGTAATAATCGCTTCTGTAATCTTTTCGCCTAATTTCGCTTCCGCGTCCGCTTTTAATTTCAATAAAATCATGGCCGAAATTTCCTGCGGCGTATAATCCTTATCGCCCATTTTTACTTTTACGCCTTCGCCGGCAGAAACAATTTTATAAGAAGCCGTTTTTAGATCGCGAGACACTTCTTCATCGTTAAAATGACGGCCGATTAAACGTTTCACCGCATAAACCGTGTTTTCCGGATTAATCACCGCTTGGCGTTTGGCAGCCTGTCCGACTAAACGTTCGCCGTTTTTGGAAATCGCGATAACGGACGGCGTGGTCCGGTTGCCTTCGATATTTTCAATAATTTTTGGCGCCCCACCCTCCATGATCGCCATGGCGGAATTGGTCGTCCCTAAATCAATCCCTAAAATTTTTCCCATATGTTTGCTTGCCTCGCCGTTTAGGCGGGTATGTTAATTATTTTTTCTTAGTTTGTATTTTAATGCTTTTCGGTTTCATTTCCGTGGCTTTCGGCACGGTAATTTTTAAAATCCCATCACCGCTCTCTGCGACAGCTTTATCCCCGTCGACTTTCGTTGGCAATGGTACAGAACGGAAGAAAGAACCGCGCCGAATTTCCTTACGATAATAATTCTTATCTTCAACTTCACTTTTCTTTTCGCTCTCACCTTTAATAGTCAAAACGTTATTCTCAATAGCAATATCGACCTTCTCCGGATCAATACCGCCAAGTTGCGTTTCAATCACAATATTATTCTTATCTTCGTACATATCAATTGCGGGCGTATAGCCGAACTGGCTGCCGGAGACGGCTGGCAACATGGAATCCATCATCTTATCCATGTCGTCAAATTCTGATAAAAACGGGGTCCATTTAATAAGTGACATATTTTTAAAACTTAATTATTTAACAATCACTTTAGCATGACGAATGACTTTGCCATGTAGTTTATAGCCGGGCATCACTTCAACCGCAACCGTTTCGCCCGCACCGTCAATCGCTTCCATGGTCTCATGATCGAATTTAGCGCCGACTGTGCCTATTTCTTCAATCCCGTGCTGTTCTAAAACGGATTTAAATTGCTTTAAAACATGTTTCACGCCTTCGACCCAAGGATTCTTCTCCTCCTCTTCCTTAAGTCCACCAAGTGCCATCTTTAAATGATCATAAACCGGAAGAACATTCTGCAAAAAATCATTCAAAGCGTATTTCACAAATTCTTCTTTGTCTTTTACGGTTTGTTTTAATAAATTCTGATAATCGGCGAGAGCGCGCTTATAGCGATGCTCCCAAATTTCGTCTTCATCCTCATGCAAAAATTCAAAACGCGTTTTCTTTTCGCCTTTAACTTCAACTTCTTCTAAAAATTCCGATTTGGGCCGCACCCAAATTTTGTTATCCTTTAAACTTTTATAAATAACCACGCCTCCTTCATCCTGGCTATCAAAACCTTCGCCCAAAATTTTATATTCCCCTCCTTTATAATGTTTATAAATACCATTTTTTATTTCTAGCATATTATTCAAACTTTTTCTTAATAAATTCGGCCAAGGCCAAGTTATGACCGTAATCCATGCGCATCGGTCCTAAAATGCCAAACACGCCATCCTGATTATTATATTTATATTTGACGACAACCGTGCTTAAAAAATTACCGAAGGGATTTTTCGCGCCGATTAAAGTCTGCTCGCCATAACTCAAATCTTCAAAGATATCATCAATAATTTCTTCAAGGCGGTCGATAATTTCCGAGACGTCGCAAACCGCGCTTGCTTGTTTAAATTCCGGCTGGGCGAATAAATTGGACAAACCCGTATAATACAAATCGTTTTTATGGAAAGCCCAGAAAATGGCGCCGCCCGATAATTCCGCGATGGCTTTAGCCGTCTGGCGAAAAGCAATTTCATCGCGCTTAAACAGTTCCCCTAATAATTTTAACTCACTCTCTTTCAAATCTTTTTTCTTTTTAATATTTTTGAAATCAGCCAAAAATAACTCGTAAGCCTGTTCGGTCGGGACGCGACCGGAAGAAGTGTGTGGCTGATAGATATAACCTTCTTCCTCGAGTTCCATCATTTCATTACGCACCGTGGCCGGCGAAATATCCAGTTTATACTTATCAACCAGAATACCCGAAGAAACCGGCTGCGCGGTCTTAACGTATTCTTTAATGATTGTCTCAAGTAGATATTTTTTGCGTTCGGAGATCATACAAATTCATTATAAACAAAATTAGCACTCAAGTCAAGAGAGTGCTAATACGTCTAAAAACTTATTTAAAAATAGCCTAAATCCCTAATTCTGCCTTTAACTCTAAATTCCTTTGATATTCTACCGGGCTGAGCAGTTTTGGCGCTGAAAACCCTTGCGTCGCCCGATAAATAATGGAATAATTTTGCGGCGCATATTGATTAATAAAGACGTCTGTCCAGAGATGAATAAAAATGCCGGCGGCAATAGTAATTAAAACAATCGCGATTGTTCTCTTCTTTTTCCAAATTAGGCAAGCCACCGAACCTAAAAGTAAAACCCATTCCCAAGCATGAAACAAAATATGAATCTTATCGCTTAGTAAAAATTCCCGGCCTTGTAAAAAATAAATTAAATTAAAATGCGGCCCAAAGACTAAAAAATATTCCAGGACATGGTCCAGATCAATTAACCAACCAGCGAGGAGCGCCAAAATTAGACAAAGCCAAGGTTTCTTAAAATAACGACCGAGACCATAACCCAGACCAATCGCTAAAATAAAATGAATAAAGATATGAAGTAATAAAGGCATATTAATAAGAACTCGCCGGCGGCGTTGTGTTTAGGGTTGGAGTTGAGGTCGCGGTCGCACCGCCGCCCATAGGATCAAAATACCAAGCTAAAATATCGCGGGCAATCGGCGCGGCAATTGTGCTACCTTCGACGCCTTCCTCGACTAAAACCATAATCGCAATTTGCGGCTCGTCATAAGGCGCGAAACCGACAAACCAGGCGTGCGGTCCTTTCGTCGTTGACCATTGCGCTGTTCCGGTCTTGCCAGCGACAGCCACAGGCAAATATTTCAAAGACTGGGCACTACCTCCCGTAATCGTCTCTCGCATCCCTTCGCGCACAATTTTAATATTCGCCGGATCAATAAAATTAGTCCGTAAAACTTGCGGGGTAATTTTTTTAATTACTTGATTATCGGAATTTAAAATCTCATCTACGACATGCGGCTCATAAAGAGTGCCTCCGTTAGCAATCGCCGCCGTATAATTCGCGACCTGAAGCGGCGTGACCAAAACATCGCCCTGGCCAATCGCAAAATGATAGGTATCGCCGATATACCAGGGTTCATGCTTAGTCGCTAATTTCCAAGCCTCAGTCGGAACAAAACCAGCCGCTTCCCCAGGAAGATCTATACCGGTTAAAACTCCTAGACCAAAGAGGCGACAATATTTAACTAAACCCTCGACGCCTAAACCTTTAAAATTACCATAGCCCCCGCCGATATAGTAGAAAAAAGTATTAATTGACCAGGCTAAAGCCTTTCGAACATCGGTGACGCCATGACCGCCCGCTTTCCAGTCCGGGAAAAACCATTGACCAATACGCAAACCGCCCGTGCTTAAAACACTGGTTGTCTCCGTAATAATTTTATCCTGCAAGGCGCCGGCCGCAAAAATCGGCTTAATCGTTGAACCCGACGGAAACTGACCGGAAACCGCTCGGCTAAATAGAGGCTGACTTGGATCATTCAAAAATTTATCATAATCCGTTTGGCTAATCCCGCCGGCAAATAAATTATTATTATAACCCGGCAAGCTGATTAAAGTAAGAATGGCGCCAGTATTAGGATTCATGATAATGACGGCCGCGCGATGCAGCCCCGCTTTTTGCAAATAACTCTGCGTTATTTCTTCTGCTTTTTGTTGTAAATTAAAATCTAAAGATAAAAGTAAATTTTCGCCGTTAACCGCCGCGATTTCATTAACTGTTTTTTTCTGACGCCCGAGCGCATCGACTTCAATATTCTTTTTACCTGGAATGCCTTTTAATTCTACCTCATAAAAATTTTCCAAACCGGTTTTACCGATATAATCAATTGGTGAGTAAAGAGAACCTAATTTTTTTAATTCCGTATCATTAATTTTACTCGTGTAGCCCAGAACGTGCGCCAAGCTAGTCTCGACCGCGATAAGCGGCGTTGGCCAAACCGGTAAAAGATATTCCCGTCTAATTTTATTACTCAAAAAAACACCGGGCCAATTATCCAAATTCAAAGTAATGAGCATAGCTTCATCATAGGGGATATTATCAGCGATAAAGAGCGGTTGATATGATTCAAGAGAACCAATTCTTATTTTTGATAAGGCTTCTTTAATTTGATAAAACGTGACATTATCACTTACCAAATTAACACCGCCCGTATCAGTCGCAACCGTCGTAGAAACTACAGGCGTTGAGGTACTAAGATCAATAATCTGACTAATTTGCCGAATCAAATCATCGCGTTTCAATTCATCTTTCGGCAAATCAATCGGACGAAAATATAAAACAAAGTTAGCTTTATTACGCACCAAGGGTTTAAAGTTACGATCATAGATAATGCCGCGTTTTGGTTCAATTGTTTCGCTGCGCAAACGATTATTTTCTGACAGACCATAATAATAGTCCCCTTTAACTACCTGGAGCCAGGCGGCGCGAAAAATAAGAACTACCAAAGCTAAAACTCCAATAAATATAAAATACTTTAACTTAGTTAAATTAAAGGTTAGACTAACCGTTCCTTTATGCCTAGTATCTGACAAAAAAGATTGTTCCGTCCAATCCGTATGGTAGAAAGGGTCTTTTAACTGGCCATAACGAAAATGGCCTTCTTTAACCGAAAAAGGCTCGATATTTTGATCGCGTAAGGTCTCAGACTGCTTATTTTTCCAGGTCATTTTAAATATTTTTGAGCTCATAAGCGTACCTAAATCTTATCGTGAAACGGACAGAAAGGCAATCTGGCGAGATGCTCAAAAAAATGTTTATTTTTTCTTTAGAAAAAATTTAGAAAATCTTCATAGGGCTTTGTCTATAATAAAGAAAAAAGATATGAGTAAAATTTGCCTCAAACACCAATGTTTCAAAAAGGGACCTTGTCGCCACAAAGCGCGACTGGGTTACTTGATTTTATGCCGCATCGGACATAAAAAATGTCCTTTCTGCGCTCCTCATCCTTACGGCCGTTATGAGCCCGAGGATATTCTCTTGCCCTAAAACGGCCAAAACCCACCCAGAATGCCTTCGTCAGGAGAATTTCTGGGTGGGGATAATTTTGTTGTTTTATTAGTGATTTAACGATAAAATAAAGGAATATGCGACTTTTACTAGTCGAAGATGACCCTGAAGTGACTCGTCCGCTGGCTCTGGCTTTAAAGGCGGTTAACTTCGCCGTGGACACGGCTCGCGACGGCGAGCAAGGCTGTTTTCTGGCTCTCACCAATAATTACGACCTTATTATTCTAGATTATAATCTGCCAAAATTAAACGGCAAAGAAATAATCAAAAAAATAAGAAACGAAGGCCGGACTACCCCCATAATCATGACAACTGTCCGCTCAGAAATAAAAGACAAGGTTGATCTTTTAAACTCCGGAGCCGATGATTATTTAACTAAGCCTTTTGTTTTATCCGAGCTTTTAGCCCGAATCAAGGCTCTCTTGCGGCGTCCGTCTGCTTTAAGCCCGGAAATTCTTAAATTCGGTGTTTTAGAATTAGATCCGAATAAATTTACCGCCACTAAAAATGGCCAGCGACTGCAATTAACCAACAAGGAATTTGCCATTCTAGAATTTTTAATGCGCGATCCCGGACAAGTTAAATCGCGGCAAGAAATTATGGAGCATGTTTGGGACCAAAATGCCGATCCTTTCTCTAATACAATCGAAGTCCATGTCGGCAACCTGCGTCAAAAAATTGAAGACCCCAAAGAACGCTTAATTTTCAACATTTCCAACCGCGGTTATAAAATTGATCGGGAAAAATAAACAATAGTTTTAGAAAAAATTTAAAAAATATTCAGTTCCCTTTTGCTATGATAAAACCAGCATTATCTTTAAAGGTCGAATATTGCTCTAGCGGTTTTTTAAATAGCAAACCTATGAACAAACAACTCAAAAAAATTATAAGTTCAAAGTCCTTGGCTCAACCAGCCTTAATGGCTCTAATCTTGGCCGCCGCTTTGAACCCGGGAACGCCCTGGCGCTAAGCGCTCAACTCACTTCCTGCCTCAAAACAGGAAGTGTTTTAGTTTCAATAATAATCCCATGTCTTTTCGAAAATGGCTCGGTCAATTAGTTAGCTCTAATAATCTCGACGAAGATAGAAAACGACGAGAGTTAATCTTGAATATCCTCTTAATTTTTTCTATTGTCTGTTTTCTAGTAATTAATTTAATCCGCCTCATCGACGCCGTGACGCGACCGAATAATACGGGTCTGCCTTTAATTATCACCCTAACTATTTTAGCTTTCTTTATTTTTCTCTTCTGGCTATCAAAACATGGCCACTCCAAAATCGCCAGTTTACTCCTAATTATTACCTATTCCCTCCCCATGTTTTATTCTTTCATTCTCTGGGGCGCAGATTTACCAGCCGCCCTACTCTTAGCCGTTTTAGTTATTACTCTATCTGGAATTTTATTAGGTGCGGGCGCGGCCTTTATCAGCACCTTCCTCTTCATTACTTTCTCCTTAACCCTGACTTATTTACAAGTTCATAATTTAATTGCCGTGGATAGTTATTGGCGGGGCGAAAAACATGAACTGGCCGACGCGATTGTTTATGCGTTTTTATTTATTGTCATTGTCGGGGTTGTCTGGCTCTTTTGTCGCGAAATTAAAAAAGCCTTAAGTCGGGCAAAGCAGAGCGAAAAAGACTTGAAAGTCGAAAGAGATTCTTTGGAAATTAAAGTCGAAGAACGAACGCGTCAAATTAAGCAAATGGAAGCGGAAAAAATAAACCAGCTTTACCGCTTAGCAGAATTCGGCCGCTTATCATCCGGTATTTTTCATGACTTAATTAATCCGCTCACCGCCGTTTCCCTTAATCTGGAACAAATTAAAACAGACGGTATTAGCCGAATTACCAGCGCCAAATCTTATTTACAGCAAGCCCTAGCCGCCACGCGTAAAATGGAAGATTTAGTCGCGAGCATTAAAAATCAAATTTCTCGGGAAACCGGTTTAAAAAAATTCTGGCTTAACGAAGAAATCGAGGCCGCCCTCCAAATCCTGTCTTATAAAGCTCGGCAGGCCAAGGTTAATTTAATTTTTAAATCCGAGGTCAAGATAAACTTTTACGGCGACCCGGTTAAATTTGGCCAAATAATTACTAATCTTCTGGCTAATGCCATTGACGCCTCGGAAAGCGAGACCGCGCCGCAAGCGGTAATCATCGAATTAATTCTTTCTAACGATCAAATAACAATTAGCGTTAGCGATCAGGGTCAGGGTATTGCGCCGGAGAACCTCGATAAAATCTTTGAACCATTTTTTAGCACCAAGAAAGAGGCGGGTCGCGGTTTGGGTTTAGGTTTAGCTTCGACTAAGCATATTATTGAAAAAGATTTTAATGGCGTAATTAAAGTTAAAAGCGCTCTTGGTCAAGGCAGCGAATTTATTATTATTTTTCCTCATAAAAATGTCTAAAGAAAATGTGTACTTTTGGCCGCAGTGGACTTACCAAGCTCGCCAAAAAATAAAAAATAAATTAATTCCTTTGACCTTGATTAAAAAACTCAATCAAGGTCAAATTTATCTTTGGCGGGCCTTAAATATTTATGATGATTTTCTCGACGGAGCGGGCGAAGCAAAAAAACTACCGCGCGCCAATATTTATCTCCGTCGTTACTTAAAGTTATACTATACTTTAAATTTGCCGCCTGACTTTTATCAGCGCTTTAATAAAATAATGACGGATCTGGAAAAAGCTAACCAAGAAGAGGCGCGCGAGGAGCGTCTTAAAATTATTAAGGGCCGCCTCTACCCGCCGCGTGTTTTACCGGCTTTTACAAATCTAGACAAACTATCCCAAAAGTCATTAGCTCTCGCCCTGGGGCCGCTCGCCATTATTTATTTACAAGGCGAAAAAAATAAATTAAGAATAAATAGCTTTTTAAATTTTTTCCGGCTGGCTTTAGCCGCTAAACAGCTGGCTGATGACGCTCAAGACTGGCTTGAAGATTTGAGCCAGGGAAAAATTACGGCCGTAAACGCCTTGGTTTTAAACGCCGCGCGGCGGCGAAAATTAAACTTAAATTTAGAACAAAAACCCGAAATTTTTTATCTTTTATTTGCCTCAGACGCGGCCGACTTAATCGCTAAAGAAATAATTAGTCTTTGTTCCCTGGCGAGACAGGAAGCGAGACAAGCTAATTTATTAGCTAATAATAAACTAATTATTAATATTATTCTGCCCCTAGAAAAAGCTGTGGCTAAAAGCGCTAAATTTCGCGCCTTATTCGCAAAATCAGGCTCAAAAATGCTATAATAAAACCAAGTTAATTAAACTTAAATATTTATGTCCAAGCCTCAAAATAGTCTAGTCACGGTTAATACGGCCGACCTTAAAAAAACGACTTTAGCTGAACTGTATACCCGGGTTAACTCTAGTCCCAAGGGTCTAACAACCGCCGAAGCTATTAAGCGTTCTAGTCTTTTTGGCTACAACCAGATTACCAAAGCCAAAAAAACGCATCCCTTTATTCAGTTCTTATCTTATTTTAAAAACCCGCTCATCTTAATATTGATTGTCGCCGCCGTTATTTCTGGCTTAACCGGCCAGACGCGCAGCATGGTCATTATCTTGTCCATGATTTTATTAAGCGTTATCCTTAATTTTTATCAAGAACGAAAATCAAGTCAGGCGGCGGAAAAAATTGCCCGTCGGGTCGCGGTGCGCGCCGAAATTTTACGTGACGGGAAAAAGCAGGAATTGGAAACAAAATATTTAGTCCCCGGCGATATTGTTTTATTATCAGCCGGCGATATCGTGCCTGCCGATGGTAAATTAATCAGTGCGACCGACTTTTTTGTCAATGAATCAAGTCTGACCGGAGAAAGTCTGCCAGTTGAAAAATTCACTGCGGATAATAACGTTGTTTTTTCCGGCACGAATGTAATTTCTGGTTTTTCGCAGTTTCTAGTTACGACCATTGCCCTGGAAACCGAGTTCGGTCAAATTGCTAAATCAATTCTAAAACCAGAAACGGCCAACGCTTTTGAAAAAGGAATTAAAGACTTCGGTTTCTTGATTATCCGTGTTATTGCATTTATAGTGGCGATTATTTTCTTGATTAATGCTTTCATGCATAAAGGACTTCTGAATTCTTTTCTGTTTGCTCTCGCTGTCGCGGTTGGTGTGACGCCCGAACTTCTGCCTATGATTATGAGCGTTAATATGGCCAAGGGCGCGACTAAAATGGCCAAAGGCGGCGTCTTAGTCAAGCGTCTTAATTCGATTCCGACTTTTGGTTCCTTGGATGTCCTCTGCACGGATAAAACTGGAACTTTAACTGAGGACAGAATTACCGTTATTAAACATGTTGATATTTTTGGCGCCGAATCACCGCTCGTTTTCGAAGCGGCTTATCTTAACGGTTATTTTGAAACCGGAATTAAGAGTGTTTTAGACCAGGCCATTTTAAATTATAAAAAATTGGCCGTCGACAGTGCGCAAAAAATTGAGGAATTGCCTTATGATTTCTATCGTAAACGTTCCTCGATTATTTATGAACGCGATAATAAATTAACCATGGTCACCAAGGGCGCGCCAGAAGAAATATTTAAAATCGTGACCGCCTACTTCGATCAGGGGATGGTTAAACCGTTTGACGCGGCTATATTAACACGAGTTAAAAATTTATATGATACCTTAAGCGGCGAGGGCTTACGTATTTTAGCGATTGCGACCAAAGAAATCAGCGAGAAGAAAGAACAATACGCCATGGCCGAAGAAGCCGGACTGACCCTCCTGGGCTTTATGGCTTTTTATGATCCGCCCAAGGCCGACGTTAAAGAAACCCTAGTCTTCATGAAAGAGCACGGAGTCGAAATTAAAATTTTAACCGGAGATGGGCCGCTCGTCACGAAAAAAATCTGCCAAGATTTAAATTTGGAAGTAAAGGGATTAATTACGGGCGAAGAATTAGATTTAAACGTCTTGGGTGATGAAGAAATTTATCAAAAAATTAAAAATGCGACCATTTGTGCACGTTTATCGCCGAGTCAAAAAGAAAAAATTATCATGGAGTTAAAACGCCATGGTCTGACTGTCGGTTATTTGGGCGATGGGATTAATGATGCTCCCTCTTTAAAAACGGCCGACGTCGGCATCTCAGTCGACAATGCGGTCGACGTTGCCAAAGAAACAGCCGATATCATTTTAATGCAAAAAGGCTTAAAAGAATTAATGGACGGCGTGCTTGAGGGTCGTAAAACCTTTGGCAACACCATGAAATATCTACTCATGGGTCTTAGCTCTAATTTCGGAAATATGTTCTCCATGATTGGCGCCAGCATTTTCCTACCCTTCTTTCCAATGACCGCCGGCCAAATTCTTTTGAACAACTTTATCTATGACGCTTCGCAATTATCAATCCCGACTGATAATGTTGATGAAGAGTACTTAAAAAAACCCAAACATTGGGATATTAAATTCATTAAAAAATTCATGATTGTCTTCGGACCGGTTTCTTCTGTCTTCGATTTCTTAACCTTTTATGTCTTATACGGAATTTTTAGCTTCGGAGTAATGACTTTTCAGGCCGGCTGGTTCGTCGAATCGCTCGCAACGCAAATTCTAGTTATTTATGTTATCCGCACGCAAAAAATTCCTTTCTTAGAGTCCCGACCAAGTAAATACTTGCTAATGACCACCCTAAGTGCGGTTTTTATCGGCTGGGTTCTGACCCTCAAAGGTATCGGCCATCTGTTTGGTTTTAGTCCTCTACCCGGAAACGCGGTTTTAAGTATTGCCTTATTAGTCTTGGTCTACCTCTTCGCCGTAGAATTTGCCAAACAGCTTTTCTATAAAACCATGGCGGTTAAAAATTAAAACCATCCTTCTTCTATGGCTGAAAAATTATTATCCATTATTATTCCGATTTATAACGAAGAAAAAATCGTGGCCGAATCCCTGCCCGCGATTTTTAATTTGGCCATCAATAAGGAGGTTATTATCGTAAACGACGGCTCAACCGACCAAACGGCGGCTATTTTGAACGACCTGAACGCTCAATATAACTTTAAATTAATTAATCATCCGACTAATCAGGGTAAGGGGGCGGCGGTAGGGCGCGGACTGGAAGAAATCCGGGGTGATTACTTTATTATCTGCGATGCTGACTTGGAATACTCGCCGGACGATATCACTCGTCTCTGGCAAGCGGCTCAAGATAATAAAAAAGATAAGCTTGCTTTTTATGGCTCTCGTTTTTTGCTTCACCCGCCTAAGACCGCTCATTACTTCATTAATAAATTTCTGACCGTCCTTACTAATTTGCTTTTCGGTGGAAAACTCACGGATATGGAAACCTGTTTTAAACTATTACCCCGAGCGGCTTTAACCGAAATAAAATTAAGCGGCCGACGATTTGAAATCGAACCAGAAATTACGGCCCAACTTTTAAAGCATGGCTATCAGATTCAGGAACTGCCAATTTCTTATAAACGCCGTGGTTACCGGGAAGGTAAAAAAATAAAAGCCCGCGACGGGCTTTTAGCCATTAAAACCTTGCTCAAAGAAAAGTTATTTTAGCAGCGGTAATTTCCCCTGAACTTGCAATCTCTGAACCTGATTCAAATAATACAAGGCGGCCGTATTCCGTCGTTCCAAGTTCAAAGCCGAGGTCCAAGCGTCCTTGGCTTTTTGGTAAGCGCCAAGCTGCCAATTAGTTAAGCCGATCTGATTATAAACGCCGGGTAAACGATAGCCAGCCTTAAGCGCCCAGTCAAAATAAGTTAACGCTTTATTAAGCATGGTCGGATCGCTACTCCCGCTATACAGGTAACCCAGCGCCACGAGCGCCGTCTTGTTATCCGGATGAAGCCATAAAAAATCGCGATAAATATTTTCCGCCAAATCGGTCTGATTGGCTTGCAGAGCTAAATCCGCTAAATCAAATTTACTCTTTAAATTCGACTGGGCGACCAAACTCGTTACTTCTTGCCTAAAAGTTACAGAATTAATTTCTAGTTTCTTAATCGTCGCAGCATCGGTTAATTTTCTATTAAGCAAAATGACCGTATAACGATCAATATAAACCAAGACCCAATCATTATTCGTCAAAATCTGATGCAAAAACTCACGGGCCCAAGGCGTCGAATCGGTATGAGAAAAATAAACAGTTTTAATCTGATATTTATTAACCGTATCTTGCCAAGTTAGAACATTAATCTGCATCGGTTTATAAACGGTTGTAAAGAATTCACTGCTGTAGGCTTCCGGACGATTATCAACAAAAACCTTTTCCTGGGGATAAAGCCAAAAAATTAAGGCGCTACCTAAATCATAATTATTGAAAATCGGGCC
>CAIQRY010000040.1 GCA_903874345.1 uncultured bacterium | reverse complement strand
GCCAGGCTGATTTATATCGGGATTTTAATTCGCCGCTTTGGTATTTTACTTTCATTCTCGGCTATTATTTAATTTATCCCTTGATTTGGTTTAAAAAAAATCCCTGGCTGTCCGCGATTGTTTTGTATTTGATCGGTTACTTTATTATTTACTGGCAACCCGCTTGGTTTTTAGGAATCCTGTACATGTATAAGATTCATATCGTTGCTTTTCCACTCGGTGTCTTAGCGGCTTGGGCCGTTACTAAGTTAAAGAGTTCGGACATTTTGGAACAATGGTCGCGTGGTTGGAGGGCAATTAGTTATTACGCGGTGATGGTTTTACTTCTCGCTATTTCAGTTTATTTTATCATTAACTCTGCCGTCGGAACTTCGCAAGAACAGCTGGCGAGTATTATCGTGGTTATTGCTTTATCAATTTTATTCCTTTTAAAGAAATGGGAATTTAAATTACTGTCTTTGTTCGGTCTGTATTCCTATGAAATTTATTTATGGCATTGGCCTATTCTATATCGTTATGATATTTTTTATCGATTTCTACCGGCTTGGCTCGCGACCGCTTTATATCTCGTTTTATTCTTAGCGCTCGGTTGGGGCGTGAAGCAACTGACCGATTTACTTACTAAACGGCCGGCGCCTAAGATGATACAAAAGTAAAGTAATTTATGATTATAAAAAAGCTCCCTGCTTAGGGAGCTTTTTAAATTTAGTCGGGGTGGAGAGATTTGAACTCTCGATCTTCTGGTCCCAAACCAGACGCCTTAGACCAACTGGGCCACACCCCGTGTATTTTTAGTAAAAAATAAACCCACATTCAATATAACATGGGCTTATTTTTTAATCTATCTTGTTTACGTGCCCCGGGTCAGAATTGAACTGACGACACAAGGATTTTCAGTCCTTTGCTCTACCACTGAGCTACCGAGGCTTGAAAAATTCACTTGTTAAACGGTTGCGGGGGTCGGACTCGAACCGACGACCTCTAGGTTATGGGCCTAGCGAGCTGCCAACTGCTCTACCCCGCTATAAAATGTAATCCGCTTTTCGGGCCGCGGAAGACGAGTGGGCAATGGAGGATTCGAACCTCCGACCTCAACATTATCAGTGTTGCGCTCTAACCAACTGAGCTAATTGCCCGATTTTTTTGGCTGAAAAGACTATAACAAATATTAAATAAAAAGACAAGTCTTTTTATTCTCGCGACGCGCTATAATCCGGAAATAAGCAAGGTTAATTCCGTGCGAATATCGGCCAAACCCTTTTTATTCCGCGCATCGAGATCAATCAGCTGGTTAAGGTAGCTTTTGAGGAGGGGCGTTGTAAAATTTCGAGCCGCGATCAAACCTTTTTTAACGACGAAGGGGTGGAGTTTTAATTTGGTCGGCATTTCGAGGGGCGTCATCTTATAATCAATTGCGGTGCGTAGCTGTAAGAGGATTTTGAATTGGCGAGTCAACATGGCAAGTAAATATTCATCGCTTAAACCAGCAGCATACTGTTCTTCTAAAAGTTTAATTGCTAAATTTTTTTGGCGTGCACTTAAAGCATCGGTTAAAGCAAAAATATCTTCATTGAATGAGCCAGCCACCATTTCCTTAACATCCTCGGGGGTAATCTGAGAGCCCGTCGCGTGAAAAGATAATTTTTTTATTTCTTGATTTAAACTCCAGACATCGCCGTTCGTTAAATTAATTAAAAGAGCGGCCGCCGGGGCGCTAATTTCTTTGTCGTAGCTCGCGGCTTCTTTTTTTAAGAAACCCATGAGTTGGCTGGAGCTTAAAGCCGTAAATTCTTGGGTGTAGTCTTGAGCGCTTAAGAAGGTAAATAATTTTTTTGATTCCGTTTTAAGAGCCTTCATCCCGCCTTTTAAATCTTCGTCCCAAAAGATTAGAATATTATCCTTTTCGTTTTTTTGTTTCGCAAATTTTTTTAAGAATTCAAAGAGCTCGCCGAAGATTTTTTCTTTCTTGTTCTTAAATATATTTTCAATAACGACTAAGCGCTTCTTGACGAAAAGGGAACCGGTATTAATTTGAGCGGCAATGTTTTTTAAGTCCGTGCTTTGACCGTCGATCACGCTTAAACTTTGGGACGAGGGGTCGACGTCCTTAACGAACTTGGCTTTTAATTCCTGGAGTTTGCGGCGGCTACGAAAAGTATCGGCGCCGTGGAGAAAAATAATCATAAATAGAGCTAGCGACCCGCTTTAACGTATTTTTTAAATAAGTTTCCTTTTTCCTTAAAGTCTTTAAACAAACTATAGCTTGGAGAAGCGCAGGAAAGCAAGCAGATTTGACCAGGGGTCGTATATTTATAAGAAAATTTTACCGCCGCGGCCATCTGGGCGCTTGAAAATAAACGCGGTTTAAAGTTCTTATGTTTTTTCATCTCTTCTTTTATTTCCCGGGCAATCCGCGCGCCGCTCGTTGGGAAGAGAACGATATTTTTAATATCGAGCTCGGCTAATTTTTTAACTAAAAATTTAAAATCATAACCGCGATCTTCGCCGCCCAAGATAATCGTACCAATTTTTTCTTTAAAAACATCAAGCGCCGCCAGCGTCGATTCCGGAGTCGTCGAAATGGCATCGTCATAAAAATAAATACCGCGGTACTGGCCGACGAGTTCTAGTCGATGCTCTAAATTGGCAAATTTTTTAAGGGCACGACGTATCGCGGCGGCCGAAACGCCGTATATTTTTGCCGCACAAATTGCGGCCTCGATATTTTTTATATTATGGGCGCCTAAAAGTTTAATCTCGTTCGTCGCGATTATTTTGGTGTTTCCGTAATAAAGATCATTATTTTTAAGCGAACACTTTTTCAGATAATCAATCGCTTGACCTTGACCTTTTTTAGCGAGAGCGCGTAAAGGCGGATATTCAGGATTAAAAATAAAATAATCGGTCGCGCTTTGTTGTTTAATGATTTGAGTTTTAGCTTCGAAATAATTAGTAAATCCGGCGTGGTAAGGGAGATGGTCGGGAAAGATATTAATAAAGACGGCCACGTGTGGGCTGAAAGAAGCCGTGCTTAATTGATAGCTAGATAATTCGTAAACAAAGATTTTTTTCGGATCTTTTTTTCTTAGTAAATACTGGAGAGGGTCAAAACCGATGTTTCCGACGAGCTGGACATCCCGGCCGGCCGCTTTGAGAATTTGATAAATTAAAGAAGCGGTTGTGCTTTTGCCCTTAGTGCCGGTAACGCCAATTGTTTGCGCGCCGTATTCTTCTAAAAATAAGTTAGTCACGGAAGTAATTACTCGGCCGGCGTTTCTCGCGGCCGAAATTTCTGGCAGGCGATCGGAAATTCCTGGCGATTTGATAATTAAATTATAATTCTTAATCGCCTCAAGATAATTCGGTCCGCTAAAGATATTTAGCTGCTTATCTTTCAAAGTTAGTTTTTTTTGATCGGCTAAACCAAGGTTTAAAGACGGATATTTTTTTCTTAAATAATTAAGGATAAACCGTCCTTCTAAACCGTAGCCCAGAATAAGAATTTTTTGAAAATTAAGAGGGATATTAGGTGCGGCTTGATTTTTTAAAGCCTCATTGATTAGTGCGCCTGGATTTTTAATTTTGGGTTTAACGTTTTTTAGAAATTTTTTAACAATATAGTCAGCCGCCCAAGATTTTTTTTGAGATGCTAAGAGAAGAGCCGCTTTTACTTCGGTCGGTGTGCCGACACAATCAAAAGGTTTGAATTTTCTCTCCCCCCAGAGTTCTTGGTAAAGCGGTAAAAGGGAAGGATCGGCGAGTAGATCACGATTGAAAATTTTAATAAGAGTCGGCCGGTCAAGAAAGGCGGCCAGTTGCGAAAAAACAAAAGCGCATTTCGGACAATGACCGCACCAGCGCTCGTTCGCCGGCTTGGTAATAGAAAAATTACGATTACAGCTGGAGAAACTAGAAAAATAATGAGGGTAGCGGGAAAAAAGTTTCGTAATTTTTAATTCCGAATAGGCGCGAAGCAAACTAAAGTAGCTTATGTCTGGGGTTAGGAAATTTTTAAGATAAGATCTAAAATCATTTTCGAATTCTAGAGATTTGCTGTATTGATGATTTATTTCCTGGCCTAAATAATTAACATTACCAAAATTAGCGCTGTGTTCGTTAGAATAAATAATCTGACGGTAATCGTAAACGACCGCAGCCAAAACCGTTACCCAGGCATAAATCGCGGAAATCGGAATATGACCGTTATAAACGCCGTTTTTGTTTAATTCAATTAAACGCGGGTCAATAGTTCGATTAATGATTAGCCGCTTATTCTTTAAACCGCTTGCGGCCGCGGTTTTCTTCTGGACTTCGCTATCGCGGAGACTGATTAAAGTGAAATCATGGCCCAAACTTTTTAGAATTTCAGCCGAGACAGCGGAGTCTTTACCGCCGCCCCAGGGTAAGAGAGAGCGCTCGGATAAATTAATTCGTCCCGGCTCGGTTTTTCTAGCCTGGTAAGGAAAATTAATTAAACCACGGAAATCAATTTTATTTTTATAAAAGAATTCGCCTAAACCCTTGGTATAAAGCTTGTTCCAAAAAGCCGCCTCGTCTTTAGATAAGATTCCACTTTTAATAATTATTTGATGAGGCGCGTAAGCTTTATAATAACCGAGACCAAACACCAGATGCAGGTTAAACAAGAGGCGATCCAAAAGTTTCGGATTAATTTTTGACCAAGAAATTTTTTGGGACCCTAAATTAAGCGTCTCTGTAAAATTTAGGCCGTTATTAAAACTATAAAAAAAATAAATCGTATTTTTTTGACGGTCAAGACGATATTTTTCGAAGATAAATTGTCGCGAGGAGCGAGTTTTAATTTTACTGGACATACGACAGAATTTATGATTAAATGATGGTGGTTATTTAATAAATATATATCATGGAAGGGAAAAAAGTCCTTAAAATTTCTAAAGTAGGGCGATTTTTCCGAAGTGTTTTATTTTGGGAAATCGTCGTCATTTCGATTATGTTCGCCATAGTCGGTTTAATCTATATCAGTCAGGTCAGACAGCCAATGACCGAAAAAGATTTAAGTTCGCTGGTTCGCCTAGAACCAATCTTGAGTCAATATCATTATGACCTCAGCTATTCTATCCCCTTTGAGATGAATTTGATTTTTGGCTGGCTTTGGGTGATGATTATCTATGCGATTTTTATCTGGCGCTGGCTAACTAAGCAATTAGGCACCAGAAGGATGCAATCGATCTTAGGTTTTATTTTGATCTTCATCGGTCTGGCAGTCTCGCTCTTATTTGGGGGGATGATGTACGGTTTGATTGTTTCCTTACTTTTTTTGCTTATATTATCGCCGGTCGCTTTAATTATTTTTTTGTCCTATTGGTTTTGGCAGGAAATTATGATTAAGTTATTCTGGGAAAAATTAGGTTTAAAAGTCGTTTGGGAATTCATTACTGATCTTATTCCACCTTTGTTTTAAAACCGCGTTGCGTCAGCTCGCGGTTTTTTATTTTAATTCCCCCCAATTATTGCCTTCACTTTCTTCAACGACGATAGGGACGCGTAATTTTAAAACGTTTTCCATGATTTGCTTTATCTTGGTCGTGTAAGTGCTTATTTTATCCTGTTTAATCTCAAAAATCAACTCGTCATGAACTTGGAGGAGCAGGCGAATTTCCGCTTCGTGCCCCTTAATTAATTCTTCGACTTTAACCATGGCGGCTTTAATTAGATCCGCGGCCGTGCCCTGCAGTGGCGTGTTAATTGCCATGCGTTCCGCGCTTTTACGAATCATCGGCACGCTGGAATTTATTTCGGGGAGTAGTCGTTTACGACCGAATAAAGTGATGGCGTAACCAGTGGTCTGTGCCGCCTTAATAGAACTCGCGACCATTTTTTTAACACCGGGGTAAACACTAAAATATTTATTAATGAATTCTTGGGCGCGCCAATAAGGAATACCCGCGCCTTGGGCTAAACCGTGTGGACCTTGGCCGTATAAAATACCAAAGTTAATAGCCTTGGCTTCGCGACGCATATTTTTGGTAACGGCTTCGGGTTTAACCTGGTTAATTTCCGCGGCCGTGGCAGTGTGAATATCCTCCTCTTTCTTAAAGGCTTCAATCATCTTCTTGTCGCCCGACATATGAGCCGCTAAACGTAACTCAATCTGCGAATAGTCGAAGCCGACTAAACGGTAGCCGGAAGCGGCAACAAAGGCAGCGCGAATTTTTCGACCCTCTTCGGTCCGAGTTGGAATATTTTGTAAATTCGGGTCGGTTGAAGATAAACGACCGGTGGCCGTAACGGTCTGATTAAAACTCGTATGAATGCGCCCGGTTTTCGGATTAATTAAAATCGGTAGAGCGCTTAGATAAGTCGTCTGTAATTTGTTTAATTCGCGGTAGTCCTGAATTAAGGAGATAATCGGATGAAGGTCACGCATTTTAATTAACTCATCTTCGGCTGTTGAGAAACCGGTTTTTGTTTTTTTAATATTGTCAGTCGGAATGGCTAATTTTTCAAAGAGAATCTCCTTTAATTGTTTGGTCGAGTTAATATTAAATTTACTTTTCGCGAGTTTATGAATCTCTTTTTCTAATTTAGTAATTTTAGCACTTACTTCACGGTCCAAGATTTTAAGCGGCGCCGGATCAAGTTTAATGCCATTATTTTCCATGGTTCCTAAAATCGGAATCAAAGGCATCTCAATTTTCATGAGTAGATCATATAGGCCTTCGGCTTTAATTTTTTGGCTTAAGACTTTGGCTAAACGATAAGTGAAGTCCGCGTCTTCGCAGGAATAAAGGCTTAATTTATTCGAATCTAGTTTTTTAAAATCAATTGTCAATTGCTCGGGCTGAGTATCAGTCAAGTTAACCTTACTAATTTTTTCAAAACCAAGCTCGGTGAAAGCTAAAGAATCAAGGCTATGCTGACGGTTGCCTGGATTAAGGAGATAAGAAGCAATCATGGTATCGAATTCTAGACCGGCGAGAGTAGCGCCGTGATTGCTTAAAACGCGCCAGTCGAATTTAAGATTATGACCGTATTTTTTTATGGTCGAGTTTTCTAAAATTGGTTTTAGAGCGGCGAGACGTTTCGGTGTATTTAGAACAAAGTAGGCTTCCCCCTCGCGCCAGGAGAAGCTTAGACCCAGGAGTTCAGACGTAATCGGATCAAGGCCAGAAGTTTCGCTGTCGACGGCAAATTCTTTTTGAGTCTTTATTTTTTTTAAGAAAGCCGTAAATTTTTTATCATTATCAACCAGCTCATATTTAAAATCTCTGGCGTTACGCGCAAACTTAGGCGTTTCCAATTTATCCGCTTTGGATTCATGATCTTTATTAAGTTTATCGCGCAAGTCTTTGACTTTAGCGAGTAAGGATTTAAATTCTAATTCGCTAAATAGGGTCATAACATTTTCCAGTTTGAAAGACGAGAAGGAAATATCTTTTAAAGAAAATTTAACCGGTGCCTTTAAATTAATTGTCGCCAAACTTTGGCTTAAATAAGCGTTATCTTTATATTTTTCCAAGAGCTCAAGAATTCGCGGCGAAATTTTCTTATTTTTTTTAGTTACTGCTTTGTAAACGCCATCTAAAGTTTCAAAGTCATTAAGCAGTTCGCTTGCCGTTTTTTCACCGATGCCTTTGACGCCGGGAATATTATCGCTCGGATCGCCGCGTAAGGCTTTGTAATCAACGATTTGGGCTGGTGTTAAATTATAGCGCTCTTTAACGCGCGCGTCATCGTATAAGACGCTGTCTGACAAACCGCGGCTCATGGTATAAACCTTGGTCTTATCATTAACAAGTTGCAAGGTATCTAAGTCGCCGGTAATAATTATTTTTTCTAAATTTTTTTCTGATTTTAAGTCGGTACAAATCGTGCCAATTAAATCGTCCGCTTCAAAACCGCTGACTTCAAAGATTGGAACATTAAAAGCGGTCGCCACTTTTTTAACGAGCGGGATTTGTTCGTATAATTCATCCGGCGCCTTCACGCGAGTCGCTTTATATTCCGCGTATTGTTCATGCCGAAAAGTCGGCCCTTTTTTATCCAAAGTCAAAACCACGTATTCCGGATGAAATTCGTTTAGGGCTTTTAAGAAAAAGGAAGTAAAGCCATAAACAGCGTTAACGAGCAGGCCGCTTTTAGTGCGCAGGGTTGGCGGTAAAGCATGAAAACTCCGGTGGATTAAGGCGTTTCCGTCAATGATAATTAGTTTGGGTTTGGTTTTAGACATGGCTTAATTTTATCATTTTTATAGCTTCCGAGCAAAAGAAAAAACCCCGCTTGAGAGCAGGGTTTGAGAAGGATGCACGTGAACGTGCCAAAGAACTATTAGTGCAACGTTCGGTATTTGCCGATTTCAGATAACCTAGCCCCCAGCCACATCAGTTTGGCAAGACATGAGGCTCTTCAGGCAATCAGCATTTCCGGAACACGGGCATTTGGCATGAGCGCGACAGCACAGCGCTGCGCTTTTAAAGTTGACCATAGCCAGTAGGTTGATCCGGAAAACCGGTAAATAACAGGAACGTGGGCATTCCAAGGATGGAAACGGTGTGTTGCTCATAGGTTCCGATTATGTTTTTATATTAATCGTGTCAAAAATAATTGTCAAGAGTTTTTTAATAAAATAAAAGGGCACTTCGTAGAAGTGCCCGGGGAAGATCCTTTCTTCCCGTCAGCCTTAGTTCGGCTTGGTGTGGCAGACGTACCACATAATAAGCTGAAGCAAGGTGCAAGGCCCGATAATTTTTTTAACCTCCATCCGGCTTTCGTTGCCATTCAGGGAGAATGGGCGAATGAGGCGAATCGGGCGAGCGGCGGGAACAAAGGAGAGGACATTTTCGATAAGCGACGGGAAGGTCGCGTTCACAATGTACATACTCTCCGTTTTTGATTGTGGCTACATAGTATCATATAACAAATACTATGTCAAGAG
>CAIQRY010000039.1 GCA_903874345.1 uncultured bacterium | reverse complement strand
GTCATCGGTTATGGCGCCTTACTTTTGGGTGGCGGTTTGCTCCCAGCCATGGCCGCCTTGGCTTTAGCTAGTCTTTATAATTTTACCTACTCCTTATTAGTGGTTAAGAAGAAAATTAATATTTCTCTTCGTTTCTTATACAATCGTCCATTAATTAGAGAAATTTTGAATATTAGCTGGCCCTTTGCCGTCTTCGCGATTTTTCAACGTTTGTATCTTTATTTTGATTCCGTCTTATTAAGTATCCTAGCCGGCGACGAACAAGTCGGTCTGTATCAAGTCGCTTTTAAGATTATTTTTGCTTTGCAGTTTTTGCCCATGGCTTTTACTGCTTCTTTGTACCCAGCGCTTAGCACTTATTGGCATAGTAATCGAGAACAACTAGCGATTTCCTTCGAACGGGCCATGAATTATTTGATTATTATTTCTTTGCCGATTATCGTCGGTTGTATCGTTTTATCTAATAAAATAATTTTGCTTTTTAAAGCCGGCTATGGCGGCGCACAACTCCCCTTAGAGATTTCGATCATTTCTTTATTTTTTATTTTTCTTAATTTTCCCATTGGTTCCTTGCTTAATGCTTGTGACCGGCAAGGGCGTAATACTGCCAATATGGTCATGGCCACGGTTTTAAGCGTGGTTTTGAATTTACTCCTTATCCCGCATTTTAAAGCCGTCGGCGCGAGCGTGACGGTATTAGTGACCAATCTCCTGATGTTTATCCTTGGTCTTTACTGGGTCAAAAAAATTATTGTTTATCGCGCCCGGAAAAATTTATTAGTTTTAGCTAAGGTTTTTTTGGCTTCGCTGATTATGGGTATTATTATTTTTATTGGTAAAAATTACGCTAATGTTTTTATCGTTACAATTATTGGGGCGTTAATTTATTTTGTCGCTCTTTTGGGTCTCGGCGGTTTTAGTCGAGCGGATATTATCAGTGTCTTAGAATCATTCAGGCGTCGCGACGATAAAGCGGCCCTGGATCAACAAGTTTAAATATGAAAACATTACTCTTTACTTTAGAATTTCCGCCTTTTAAAGGCGGTGTGGCTAATTACTACGGCAACTTGGCGAAGTATTGGCCTATTGGCGAAGCGCTCATTGTCATGGATAATAATCGAAATGAACTAGCTAGCCGTGATCAAATTTTACCAACCTGGTTTACGGATATTTCTATTTTGGGACGGAAAATAAAACTTGATAAAATTGAGTATGTGCTCGTCGGTCAAATTTTACCTTTAGGCACGACAGCTTGGCTTTTATCATTAATCCATCCTTTTAAATACGCTGTATTTTTGCATGGTATGGACTTCGCTTATGCTTTGAAATCGCCGCGCAAGCGCTGGCTCGCGACTCAGATTTTACGTCGGGCGGACGCGATTATTGCCGCAAATAGCTACGTCGCCGATAAGATAACGGAATTTCGGCCGGCTCTAGCTGATAAAATCGGAATAGTTAATCCCGGTGTTGAAAGCGGCGTGCCACTTAAGGACGAAGACATGACGGCTAGTCTTAAAAGTCATTATGGTCTAGAAGGAAAAACAGTTTTATTTACGCTTGGTCGCTTGGTAAGGCGTAAGGGAATTGATCAGGTAATTGCGTCTTTAGAACAAATTCCGGAAGACATGATCCATAACTTAAGTTATGTTATCGGCGGTGACGGGCCGGATAAAGATTATTTAAAAAGTTTAGTCCCAGCTAAATTTTCCAAAAAAATAATTTTTTTGGGCGAGATTAGGGAAGATGAAAAATGGACTTGGTTACATTTAAGCGATATTTTTGTAATGCCGTCGCGTGATATTGATGGCGACTTCGAGGGTTTTGGGATTGTTTATTTAGAAGCAAATTTATGTGGTAAGCCAATCATTGCTGGTCGCGCCGGTGGCGTTAGTGATGCCGTGCTTGATAATTATACGGGTTTATTAGTTGACCCAGAGTCTCCGGCTGAAATTAGCCAGGCGATTATTAAACTAGTCGCCAATCCTAGTCTAAGAGACGAACTTGGTCGTCAAGGCAAAGAGCGAGCAAGAGCCGAGTTTAATTGGGAAAAACAATTGGAAAAATTATTAAAAATAATTAAAGATTAAAAGGCTCTATGAAAAACTGACGGAATCTCCGAACCAGGTTCTTGTTGTGGACAATACGACGTTTACGCATCTGAAGAACTG
>CAIQRY010000038.1 GCA_903874345.1 uncultured bacterium | reverse complement strand
TTTAACTCTTACCTCAATTATAGCATTAGTCAAAATCGGGCGCAATAGCCCGCTTTGCAAATCAAGGCAAGCTCTTTACATTTGGTTAGCCAAATTATACATCGGCATGATGACGGCGGCGACCATGATGCCGACGCCGACTCCCATGATAACAATAATAATTGGCTCCATTAATTTGCTTAAATTATCTAGACGGTTTGAGACTTCTCGGCTATAAAATGAGGTGATACGATCGAGAACAATATCAATTTTACCGCTTTTTTCGCCAATTGCGATCATTTGCGGCACCATTTTCGGCACATCCTTACTCGCTTCCATGACTGTGGCAAAAGGGTTTCCATCATTGATTGATTCCAAAGTCGCTAAGATAAGTTCCCGATAAATTAAGTTACCGACGACCTCAGCCGTAATTTCTAGACTACGGGTAATCGTGACGCCGCCCTTAAGGAGCGTCGCAAGCGAACGGGTAAAACGCATGAGGTAAATATATTTGAAGAGCGGTCCAAAAATCGGGGCCCGCAGTTTCATTAAATCAACCAGCCGATGACCGGAATAACTACGGATATAAAGCCGGAGTAAAAAAATTAAAATAACTATGACGATAATAATCAGGACGATATATGACTGTAAAAATTGCGACGCACCGATAACAATGCGGGTGGCGAGCGGCAGCTGAACGGTCGACTCTGTTAAAATACTGGTTAAGCTCGGAATAACGTAAACCATTAAGACGACGCCGACCGCAACTAAACCGCTAAAGACAAAAACCGGATAAATCATGGCCCCTCTAATCTTGGCCGACATATCATAATTTTTTTCCATTTCATCGGCGAGGTAGTCAAGCACTTCATCTAATTTGCCGGACGTTTCTCCGGAACGAATGATGTTAACAAAAAAATCGGAAAAAATCTTCGGATGTTTAGCAAAGGCATCGGATAAGAACGCGCCGCTATCAACGTCAAACGCAATTTCCGCCAAGAGATTCTTAAAAGTCAGGTTATTGGTCTGATCAACTAAAATAAGCAAACATTCGACGACCGGAACGCTGGCGGAAATCATGACCGAAAATTGCCGCGAAAAAATAACGACGTCCTTAGCCCTAACCCGATTAATCAGTCGTAAAAATTTACTCTCTAACGTATTAGTAATATCGACTAAAGTGGCGCTCTCCAGCTCCTGCTTGTGCAATTTAGACATCGCTTCGTTTTCGGATAAGCCAACAATCTTGCCACTATGTTGGCGACCGGAACTATCGAGCGCTTGGTAATGATAAATAGGCATAAATTAAACTTCAATTACGCGGAGCACCTCTTCCATGGTGGTTTTGCCCTGCAGTACTTTAATAATCCCGTCTTGTTTAATTGACACAAAATCTTCCGTCTTCTTAATCGCGGCTAAATCTAAACTCCGATCATTATTAGTAATCATATCTTGAATCGTCGTGTTAATATCAATGACTTCCGAAATAGCGACACGGCTGGCGTAGCCGGTATTCTCGCATTGGCTGCAACCGACCGCTTGATATAACTTATAATGATTGAAAACCTCATCCGGCGAACCGTAGTCGGGTAATTCGTCTTGTAAGACGGCAACCGGCATATTTTTCATTTCGTTAATAATTTCCTGACGCGCGTCTGGCGAAAGATTCGTTTCTTTTTTACATTTTTCACATAAGCGCCGCGCTAAACGTTGGGCGATTAAGGTACGCAAAGTCGAAGATAATAAGAATCGTTCGATTTTCATATCGAGCAAGCGGAAAACCGCGCCTAAAGCGTCGTTAGTATGGAGAGTCGATAAGACCAAGTGACCGGTTAAGGAAGCATGAATTGATAGTTCGGCCGTTTCTTCATCGCGGATTTCGCCGACCATAATAATATTCGGATCTTGACGTAAAAGTGAACGCAAACCATTAGCAAAAGAAAAGCCAATTTTCGGTCGCACCTGCGACTGATTAATGCCTTTAATTTCATACTCGATCGGGTCCTCCAGGGTCGAAATATTAACACCTTCTTGATTTAACAAAGTTAGGACCGAGTAAATCGTGGTCGATTTACCAGACCCAGTCGGCCCGGTGACTAGGAAAATACCGCTCGTTTTTTTAATCCCTTCGAGAATACGCCGGAGTGATAATTTACTAAAACCTAAATCTTCTAAGGTCGGCGCTCCTTTGGCCGTGTCTAAAATACGCATGACCACCTTTTCCTGAGAAGCCAAGGGGAGAGTTGAAATACGAAAATCAACTTCGCGATTATCAACGACGAGACGAATGCGGCCGTCTTGCGGGACGCGCGTTTCGTCGAGCTTTAACTTGGCCATAACCTTAATACGGGCAATAATCGCGTTATGAATCGTTTTGGGCAAAGTAAGCGAAGTGTGTAAAATACCGTCAATCCGGTAGCGAACGCGACTTTCCTTATCAAAGGGCTCAATATGAATATCGGAGGCGCGCGCTTCAACCGCATGACGAATAATAACTGAGACGATACGCGAGACCGGCGCGCTATTAATATCTTCCGCCGTTAAACTTTCGCTTTCCGCCTTAACCGTTACTAAATCTTCCCCTTCTTCCTTGGCCTTAACTTCTAGGGCGCTCGAAATTTCTTCTTCGATTTTCTGATATTTTTTAAAAATCTTTTCCCAAGAAGCGGGGGAAATCAAATAATATTGGACGAGTAGTCTTTCGTCGGCGGCTAAAAAATTAACCGCTTCCATGGCTTTTAAATTCGGTTCGACTAAACCAATTTTAATATTCTTCTCTTCTCGGCCGAAACAAACCATCTTATATGTCCGGGCGATTTCTTCGGGCAAGAAATTCAAAACTGCCTCCGGAACCTCCTGATCTTGCGGATTATAATAAGGCAGGCCAGCCAAGCCGGCTTGTAATTTAGTCAAACCCTCATCATCAACTATTTTCTTTTCTAGTAAAAAAGCGCGGAATTCTTCCGGCGTTTTCGAAGCGATTTTATTTATTTCCGCTTGCTGCTCGGCGGGAATCAAATTTTGAGAGCTGAGCAAGGCAAGGAGTTGTTCATTCTTATTCATGAAAAAATAAAAAATTATTTAGGGACAGGCGGCGCGAAAAAAGGAACATTATTACCCAAGGCGCAACCGGCCGTAGCCTGGGGGGCGCCAGAAGTTGCCGTATCGGTGGCGGGTGTATCCGTGGCCGCAATGACTTCCGTACTGGCCGGCGTATTAGCGCGAACGCAGATTTTATCAAAATTAAAATTAACCACGTTATTTTTTAAAGCCGCAAAAGCCGCCGCTTTAAGAGCCGAGGTATCTAACGCATTAGCGACTACCGGCGTGGAAGTAGATAAGACGATCGAGGTGTCGGTTTGCGTCCTGACCCAGGTTAATAAAACTGAACGAAAAGCAAATAAAATAATCCCGCTTAAAATCAGGAGGCCGCTCACAATATAAACGATAGGGCGATAGCCGCTTTGCATAGGCTTATTTCTGATAGTAATAAGTGCTTAAAACCAAACTCGCCGTGTTCCCGCCAGGTGAAAAACCAACGCTCGTTATGTCAAACAAACGTAAATTAGTTTCCAATGTTTTTAAAAGAATTTTCAAACCGCTATAGTCAATCGCTCCCAAAGACACGTTCAAATTAATCTGGCCAACATTCATCGGCGTAGACGGTGCAGTCACGGCCCCTTGCGAACTAACGGTAATTCCCTGGACTAAAAATCCTTGGGCGCTCACAATTTCTTCTATTTCACCGAAGAGCCGTTCCGGGGCGTAAGAATTAGGCAAAATACCGTTAAATTTATTTAAATCGGTCGGACTAATTTTCTTATAAAGCTCGGCCATGGTCTTAAGACTGGCCAGTTTGCGCTGTTCTTGGGCGTAAAGTCGTTTCTGATCAGCAATATTGTTCTGAATCGCCATGAGCGTATCATTATATTTCGGTCGCAAAACCACAAAATAGGACGCCGCTAAAAGAATCACAACCAAAGCCGCCAAAATAATATTAAAATATTGGTTCAAAAAAATATTAAACTCGTTTTGATTCCTAACACTCTTCGTCACCATAATTATTTTTTGAAAATATTGGTATCAATTTGCAGGGCAATATTAAAACCAACCCCGGTAATCGGATTATTCTTATCTTTCGAGGTGGCGGCGTTCGCTGATAAAACCTGAACTTTTTTAACGAGCGGATCATTTAAAAAAGCCTTGGTCTGCCAAGAAACTTCGGCGTAATTATTCGCCGTGGCCGCTAAATTATAGGTCCCGGACAAATCACCTTGAAAATTACCGTACTTAATCGAACTAAGCGTATCCTTTTCAATCCATTTAAAAAAATTAGTCCAATAAATATGGTTAGCTAAAAGCTTGCCGACCGCGGCGGTTTTAGCTTGATAAGTCACGGCGGCATCCGTTTGACTTTTAATTTGCGTAATTTGCTGATTAAGAGCCGCGACCTTATCATTTAAAAGCTGCGTATTGGCGAGTTCCTGCGTGCCCCACCAATCCAAACCATAATAAACTTCCGCCACTAAAAGACCGACGATAAAAACGACAATCAGTATCACCGATAGATTCTTATTCCAATCAAAAGTCACCTTGACTTCACCTTTGATCAAGTTAACTTCCAAAATCTTCGGATTTTGAGGAGGATTTTTTTTATTGTTGTCCGTCCGGGGGGACGGATGTCTCCCAAAAAGCATGGGGCTTTTTATTTACCGTTCTAACTTAAGTTATTTCACGCATCGCTAAACCAACGGCGACGGCGAGACGCGGCCCGACTTCACTTAAAATCGGTTTGAGTTCTTCCGGATAATTAATACGACTCCAAGGGTCGCCGATAATTACTTTAATATTCAAACGTTTAGATAAATAATCCGCTAAATTAAGCAGGAGAGATCCGCCGCCGGATAAAATTACTTTTTCCACTTCCCCGCTATTTTGCGAGCGGAAAAATTCGAGCATATACTGCATCTCGGTCACAATCGGCTCCAAAGTTTTAATCATGAGCTGCGGCAATTCTTCCGTGCTGTCCGCGCCTAACGAAAAACTTAAGTCTAATTTGAATTGTTCGGCCTGCGCGTAGCTCATGCCTAATTTCTCAGTTAGGGCTTTCGTTACGGTCGAACCACAAATTGCAAGACTGCGATTTAAAACCGGGATACTTTCTTTAACAATAAATAAGTCCGTACTATTAGCACCGATTTCCACAATCATCACGGTTGATTTATCATTCCCTAACAGCGCGCGAACCAAGGAAAAAGTTTCGGTCTCTAAACTAGCCAGCGTTAACTTCGCTTGTTTAAAAATATCTAAATATTTCCGAACCAATTTTTTCGGACTACCGGTTAAAAAAACACGCATGTTCCCGCGAGTGGGTATTTGCCCCTTGGCGTCAGGAATAACTTTCCAATCCAGAATCATTTCATCCGCCGGAAGCGGGATGACTTTCTTGGCCTCATCGTTGACTAATTTGGTCAAGTTTTTTTTGTCGACATTAGACAAATTAATAATCGAGGAAAAGACCGCGAAGGTCGGGAGCGACGCCGTGAGTCGCGTGCATTTAATACCGGCTTCCGCGCGCACCTTGTCGATTGCTTTAGCTAAATAAGCGATGTCTTCAACTTTTGTAAAATTGACCGCATTAACGTTTTCGCTAAACGCATAATTAACCAGATGAATCTGGCGGTTATGCCTTTTTAATTCCACCATCTTTAAAGAAGAATCTCCAATGTCGATACCCAAAAAAAGATTCTCCCCGCCGAAAGAAAACAGACCCATAGTGATAAATGAAAAAATTAAGGAATTAATTGAATTATCCGCCTCTTGATATATAATAATTGTATAATATTTAGAAATAATAAACAAGAGTAATATGAACTTTTTTGCCCGCTATAAGAAGCTCTGGTTCGCTCTAATTTTCATCGCCGTTGTTTTCGGCTTGGGCTATCTCCTCTGGCTCTTCTTTTTTCAGTCGACGGTCATTGTTCCGGTCACGACCACGACTCCGGGCGGCACAATTAACGGCCTACCGGCTATTGGCGCGGCGGGGACGGCCACAACCACGACCGGCGGCCCCGGAACCCTTCCGAATGGCAGTGTTATTCCGGGCGCTCCGACCGGCGGCCAAGTCGATACGAAAGCCACGGGCGGCTTAACTAAAATTCAAACCCTAACTGACGGCCCAATTTTAAATCCGACAACTTCTAATAACGGCCAAGTCCAATATTATAATCAAGATGATGGACGCTTTTATCGCATTGATGCCAGTGGTAAAGTAACGTCCCTGAGTGACAAAATTTTTCATCAGGTTCAAAACGTTACTTGGGCGCCTGACAAAAACCAAGCGATTTTAGAATATCCGGACGGCAGCAAAATCTTATATAATTTTTCAACTAAGGTGCAGGTCACTCTTCCGGCACATTGGAAAGATTTCTCCTTTGCCCCGTCCAGCGGTCAAATCGTCTCGAAGAGTATCGGCTTGGATCCGGAAAATCGTTGGCTCGTCGTCGCCAGTCCTGACGGCTCTAACGCCAAAGCCTTAGAAGCAATTGGCACCGAAGACAAAACCGTTTACCCGTCCTGGTCGCCCAATAGTCAAATTGTTGCCATGTACACGCAGGGCGTCGACTTCAATCGCCAAGAAGTTTTCTTTGTCGGTTTAAACGGCGAAAATTTTAAATCAACAATTGTCGAAGGCCGCGGCTTCCAATCCCAATGGTCAACCAGTGGTAATCAACTTCTGTATAGCGTTTATAGTACGAGTGACAATCTTAATCCCCGTTTATGGATTGTCGATGCCAACAGTAATACCATTGGCCAAAACCGCCAAAGCCTAGACCTCGCCACTTGGTCGAGTAAATGCACTTTTGCCAGCGACACGCAGGTCTACTGCGCCGTGCCGGAGAATTTACCGCAAGGCGCCGGCATGTTTCCGGAATTAGCCGACCAAACAAAAGATGATTTATACCAAATCGACTTAACGACCGGTTCGAAAAAATTAATTGCCGTGCCTAACGGTGTTTATAATATTTCTCAAGTAATTGTCCCGAGCGCGCAAAATTATCTTTATTTCACCGATAAAAGCACGGGCCAACTTTATAAAATCCAATTAAAATAAAATCTTAAAATTATAAAAGTCTGTCTTTAAAAAATTGGCTGCTTGATCTTCTCTTCCCGATTAGCTGTCTTAATTGTCAGGCCCCCGGTGCCTATTTATGCGAGACTTGCTTCCGGAGTTTAAAATTAACGACTAAAAAATATCCGCTTAAAACTCCGTTCTTAGACGCGGTCTTTATCGCCGGCGACTACGACGACGCTCTACTCGCGAAGCTAATCAAGCACTTAAAATTTAATTACTTAAAACCAATCGGCCCTATCCTGGGCCGATTTTTAGCTTGGTTTTGGTCCGGAATAATTTTGGGGCGCCCCGAACTAAGCCACTGTCTGGTCGTCCCCATCCCCCTTTCTAAAAAACGCGAAAGAGTTCGCGGTTTTAACCAAACTTTAATTATTGCCGCTTATTTCTGCCAAGAATTTGCTTATGAGTTAAAATTTGATTTAAAAAGAATTAAACATCAAGTGCCGCAGTCATCTTTAAACGAACAAGATCGCTTAATTAATTTACAAAATGCCTTTCGCTGGACCGGCCCGAATTTAAAAGGCCAAAGTATTATCTTGCTCGATGACGTAGTGACGACCGGCGCGACCCTAAACGAAGCCGCGCGCGTCTTAAAAGCCGCGGGCGCCGGCCAAAGTTACGGACTAGTTGTCGCTAAGGGCTAAACATTTACAAAAACTTAGGAATAACTTATAATTACTTTACACCGATGGCCGCGCCCACCAAACGCGGTTAGGCTAAAAACCTAAGAAATTATTCCCAAGGTGTAAACAAAAAAGAGTGCCCCGACCAAAAAGTCGAGGAATCCGGGTGGAACCGCGAGACAAATAGTCCCGTCCTGGTAAAAACAGTTTTTCTGTTTTTATGAGGACGGGATTTTTTTAAAATTATTTATTTATCAATTCAAAAATATGAGCTCTAAAGAAACAGTTAGTATCGAGGTTAAACGCCATTCCCTGTCGCATTTACTCGCGGCCGCTATTAAAGAATTATGGCCAGACGCGAAACTCGCGATTGGTCCTGCGATCGATACCGGTTTTTATTATGACGTTGATTTCGGCGAGACAAAAATGAGCGAGAGCGATCTCGCGGCGATAGAAAAAAAGATGGCTCATCTCGTGAAACAAAATTTAAAATTTGAGCGCGCCGAAAAAACGATTGACGCCGCCATTAAGCAGGAAAAAGCGGCTGGTGAAATTTATAAGGCGGAGCTCATTAGCGATTTAAAAACCACTGGCGAAACTAAAGTCACTTATTATACGGTTGGCCAGTTTACCGATCTTTGCCGCGGGCCGCACGTCGAATCGACTAACCAGATTAAACCGGGTAGCTTCAAGCTTCATAAACTCGCCGGCGCTTATTGGCGCGGCGATGAAAAAAATAAAATGTTAACCCGCATTTACGGTTTAGCCTTCGAAACAAAAGACGAGCTGGACGCGTATTTAAAAATGATTATCGAAGCCGAGAAACGCGATCACCGCAAACTCGGCAAGGAATTAGGTCTCTTTGTTTTTTCCGAATTAGTCGGTCCTGGCTTGCCTCTTTATACTCATAAAGGAGCGACGATTCGCCGCGCGATTGCTGATTATTCTAATGAGCTCCAAAACGGCATCGGTTATGAAGAGGTCTATACTCCGAATATGAATAAGGCCGAACTGTTTAAAGTCTCGGGCCATTATGAAAAATATAAAGAAGACATGATTCGCGTCTCCTCTAATTATTCGGACGAAGAATATTTCTTAAAACCCATGAACTGTCCACAGCATACGCAGATTTACGCTTCCCAAGCCCGGAGCTATAAAGATTTGCCACTCCGCATTTCCGACTTTGCTAACTTATACCGCGACGAACGGCCGGGCGAATTAAACGGCTTGACCCGTTTACGCTGCTTTTGCCAGGATGATGGTCATTGTTTCTGTCGCGAGGATCAGATTAAAGAAGAATTTATCTCGGTGCTTGGCATTATTAAACAAGCCATGGCCACTTACGGCATGAAATATAAAATCCGACTCTCGCTTTGGGATCCGACCAAGCCGGAAAAATATTTGGGCGACGCCGCGACTTGGGAAAAATCTCAGAAACTCTTAGAAGAAATTCTCGTCGAAAATAAAATTGATTTCTTTACAGCTGTGGGCGAAGCCGCGATTTACGGTCCGAAAATGGATTTGATTTCCAGCGACTCTTTAGGTCGCGAATGGCAATTATCAACAATTCAACTCGACTTCATCATGCCGCAAAGATTCGGGCTTGAATATACCGACTCCGATGGTAAGAAAAAAACCCCGGTTATGATTCATCGCGCCATTATTGGTTCGCCCGAAAGATTTATGGGCATCTTGATTGAACATTACGCTGGCGCTTTTCCGGTTTGGCTCTCGCCGACGCAGGTTAAAATTGTTTCCGTGGCTGAAGCGCATATCGCGGCCGCTAAAAAATTAGCCGCTAGTTTAAGCGCAGCCAACATTCGCGTCGAAATCGATGACGCCAACGAAACGGTCGGCAATAAAATCCGAAAAGCCGTAAACGAAAAGGTTCCCTATATGCTCGTTATCGGCGATAAAGAAATGAATTCGCCGCTTCTCGCCGTTCGTGATCGCGGGGTGCAGGAGACAAGAGAGATTGCGACCGACGCTTTTATTCAAGAAGTAAAACAAAAAATAGCCGCTCGGCTTTAAGCGCGTAGACGCTAAAACCGGAAATATGCTATTATAATCACTATGCCAAAACCTAAAAATTTACCAACTATTATTATCGTTCTCGTCATTTTCGCCATCATAATTTTGGCGTTCATTTTCCGTCAACCAAATCAAATTCTTTTCTATAGCAATTCCTGTCCGCATTGTCAGAAAGTCGAAGAGTATATTAATGCGAACGGGATCAGGAATAAACTAAAATTCCGTGAATTAGAGGTCGCCACTAATCAGAATAATGCTCAAATCCTACTTCAAAAAGCCCAAAGTTGCGGTCTGGACACGACTCAGGGCGTAGGTATTCCGGTTTTCTTTAACGGCTCAAAATGTCTGCAGGGTGATACCGCGATTATTAATTATTTCGAGCAACAAAAATGAAAAAGCTTTACTATCTAACTCTGCCTATTTTAGCTGGCTTGGCTCTGCCGGCTAAAGCGGTTTGTCCGGTCTGCGTGATTGCGGTCGGCGCCGGTTTGGGTTTATCTGAATATTTAGGGATTGATGACGCGATTGCCGGTATTTGGATTGGCGGCCTACTCGTTTCCATGATTGCCTGGACTATTAATTGGTTTAACAAGAAAAATTATAGCTTCGGTAATAAAGATTTACGCGATATCCTTACCGCCATCATTTATTACGCGATGGTTATTTGGCCCTTAATGACTAAAAAGTTTATTGGCCGACCGGGTAATGAATTATGGGGCCTGGATAAATTAGCCTTGGGTATTTTTATTGGCAGCGTCGCCTTTCTAGCAGCGACTCTCTGGTATAACCAAATTAAAAAACGCCGCGGCCGCGCTCATTTCGCTTTCCAAAAAGTGGCGATGCCAGTCGGCGCTTTGTTAATTTTTAGTTTCGTCTTTTATTTTTTAACGCGTTAAATATATGGCGGAGAATATTTTAGACCTAAACGGCTTAATCGACAAAGCTAATCAAATGAAGAAAGATCACGCCTTGGATTTATCTTCAGACGAAGATTTATCGATCGCGATCATGAACCTTGTTTCCATTGAAGAACATTTTTTCTTCACGGGAGCTAAAACCGGCGATCCGAAATATTATGACTTGCTCGGCGAGGTCCGCGAAATGCGCAAAAGCTTACTTAAAAAAATTATCAAGGAATACGAAGGCGAAGTCTGGTGTATTTCTAAGCATCTTTTAGCCGCTTCTTATCGTTTAATGGAAGTTGGAACGAAAGCCCAGGGGCGAGGCAAAAAAGACGAAGCCCAAGACATGTTTCAAAAAGCCTATGAGCTCTATTCCCTGTTCTGGGGCTTGAATTTAAAATTAATTAATGTGGGCGACGTTAAAAAAATAGACGATGACGCCTTAAATACGAAGAAAAAGGGTTTAGGCGGTAAACTTGGCGACCTCGTTAAAAAAGTAATTGATTGCTGCATTGAATAAAAAATAGCACTAAATAAAAATACATTTAGATAATGAAAAAGCAGTCCTAGGGAGGGCTGCTTTTTGAAAAACAAGTTAATTTGAGTCTTAGGCGACCTGGGTTTCCTGCTCAATTTCCGCCAAAACTTCTTCGATGGCGACTGGCGAAGAAACAGAAACCGGTGTAAACTCCAGGCGCTCTTCAGAAGTCATCGCGATCTGCGACTTATAAAAGTCTTTGATGCCGATGGCGATTTCCTTAAGCGCGGCGCGTTTAATGATTCGAGTTTTGTAATGCGGCTTGCAAGCAACCATATACAACGGTACCGGAATTTTTTCCGCGCTTGCGAACCTTGATTTAAGGAGTGTAGTGAGGATAAAAACTGTCCGCTCACCGCTGTCTGGGTCTTTGGTTACAAAGACTTCATCCGGAAAAGCAAAGGCCTCCCGACTGGCATGTCCGCGACCCTTATGCATGATCCAAGAGACGCAAAAACATCTCACTTCCTCGGCTAATTGGCATTTGTCCGGCTTAATCCAGACTCTGACTTTTCTGGCTGGCTTAATAACTTTCTTAGCCTTCTTAATTCTCCTGATCTTTCTGGTTTTTTTCAGCATTTTTCATCATTTTTTGGGGTTAGTTGGTACTAAGGTTTCTGG
>CAIQRY010000037.1 GCA_903874345.1 uncultured bacterium | reverse complement strand
TGACCAAAATTAAACGAAGGCCTAAAATAGAAAAAGGTCATTATAAACTAAAAATCATGAATAAAATACCTATTTTTATTACAACTTTTTTTCTCATTTTTCCCTGGCTACTACAGGCGCAAACCTTGCCGCCGGCAATTATTAATCATGGCGACCAAGGCCATAAACAGATTGCCCTAACCTTTGATGCAGACATGACAAATAACATGTTGGCAAAACTAAAAAAAGGCACAGAAAAATCTTTGTATAACGAAGAAATCGTCAAAATCTTACGTCAAGAGAAAGTCTCAGCCACCTTCTTTTTAACTGCGCTTTGGGCAAAACAATATCCAGATGCGACTAAAGATTTAGCCAATGACTCCTTATTCGCTATTGGTAATCATTCTTATCGTCATCAGGGATTTACGACTAATTGCTATGGATTAGAAGCAATTAAGGAAGAAACCAAGGCGGCTGATTTCGTTGAGTCCCAAACAACTTTAGAGAAGTTGACGGGCAAGAAACCCGGCCTCTTTCGCTTCCCTGGCGGCTGTTATGCCTCAAGCGACGTAAAGCTCGCTAACGAGGCCGGATTAACGGTTATTGGCTGGGATTTAGCCAGTGGCGATGCTTTTAACCCTAATACCGCAGCCATTGTCAGAAACGTGCTTAAGAACGCTAAAAATGGCTCAATAATCGTTTTTCACCTCTCAGGTGGACATTATGCTCCGAAAACCGCGGATGCCTTAAAAATGATTATTCCTGAGCTCAGAAAGCAAGGTTTTGAGTTTAAAACTGTACCCGAATTATTAAAACCCCTTCAGAAGTAAGGGGTTTTTAAATTTATCCGTTGTTGTTGACATAAATAATATAATATGTAAATATTTAATATCACTATTTAATTTTCGTTCATTTCAAAAAAATCAAAATATATTCCCTAACCCAAATTGTAAAGAAATAGTCTAATGGAAAAGAAATTCAGAATTTTATTGGTGCAGAGTGATAAAACGAACGGTCTGGTTTTCAAGGCCATGCTCAAACAAGTAGATGAAATCGAAATTGTCCATGTTGAATGGCCGGAAGAAGCTTTGCCCGCCATTGAGAAGGAGAAAATTGACTTAGTAGTCAGCGATCTTAGAGGCAAGGCGGATCTCGGTGGTCTGGAATTGGCTGAAAAAGTCCGGTCACATGCGAATAAGAATATAAGCAAAATTCCGCTCATTGCCTGGACCGCTTATAACCTACCGATTGATTATCAAAAAGCGACTGAAGCTGGTTTTAACGTTTTCCTCACCATGCCAGACACGGAACAGCGCCATATGCTTGAGGCAATCAAGGTATTTATCCCGATTAACGTCGTCCATGCTTGATCATCAAAACAATTATTTGCCAAAAACCCGGCGTTCAAACCGGGTTTTTTTATTTTTCAATTTTTATTAAACTCTACTTTAAACCAAACACGGTTTTGACTGTAATCATCACATCCTTATCAATCGTACTCGTATCGTAGGCGCCATAATCCGAGACATCAACCGATCCGACCGTCATAACTTGGACCACGCCCATCGAGACGGACTTAATCGCATCAACTGATTTACCACTACTTTGCGCGATAATGGTCGCTCGATTTTTAGCGTCCGTAATCGCAGCCGGTAATAAAGAAACGCGTAAGTCTGGTAATTTGGAATAATAGTATTCAACCGGGTTGGGCGAAAAAATTATTCCCTTGGAAGCGATTTGGTCACTGTTTTTAGCTAGTTCTTTCATCTTCGCAACGTCGTTCGATTTAACTTCAATATTTTGAACTAAATTATACTGCTTTGGGGCGTTCTGATCATTATTATAAATTTCATTTAAGAAAACCGGGGAGATATTCACCTGTTTAAACCCTTGGGCTGTAAAGAAATCATTAATCGTTTTTTCATCTGCCTTCATTTGAGCGTAACCGCTCGGTAACTGGTCCTTTAAACTAATTCGAGAAAAATTAGCGGTCCAACGCGCAGAGTCAGCGGTCACGGTTTGCTTAGCTGAACCCGAAACCGTAATCACGTTATCAAGACGTTTAACTGATAAAAAAGTATTAGCAATTATCGCGCCGGTGATAATTAAACTAAGCCCGAGGATTAGACCAAGAATTAAAATTTTGTTAGATTTTTCCATAATAATATACTTATTTTTTATCTTGCATTCAAATTATAGCATAAAATGGCCATCTAGACAAAAACGGCTTGAAGCATTAAGATGTGAGGTCAACGAAAGTCGAACCTTAAACAAGAGAATATGAAAAAAATGACCTTTAAAAATGTCGAGTTGGCAACTGGGGATCTGGTCGAATTCGTATCCGGTTCTATCCCTGTACCATCTATTCCTGCCGTGGTTATTGATGTTAAGGATGGGGTTCTTGAGGTAATGAGCACCTTTTTAGTCATCTTTCAACATAGCGGGAAATTTACCCCCGATGAAGTTTTAGCAATCGAGGTTATCCTCCCGGCCGCTTTCGCCATTCCTCAAGAATCACGTGGCCGGAATTTTACCCAATTTCAGAAAGTAACCACTTCTGTTAACGGCCAAGAGTGTCAAGGCAAAGTAATTGCGGCCTTTGACGGCATAGTTGTCGCCCAACAAGAAGACGGCGAGTTGGTTTCTGGCGGCGCCCTAAGATTTGAAGCGGTGCCCACTGCCCCGTTTCTTTAAATTTAAAAAAGCCCGGTTTAAAAACTCCGGGCTTTTATTTTACTTCAAGGGTAAAGAAACAGTAAAGGTGGTTTTACCTGGTTCAGGAACATATTTAATATCTCCGCCGTGGGCATGAGCTATTAATGATGCGCTATATAAACCGAGGCCATTTCCCGTCTGTTTATTAGAGGTATACTTTTGAAAAAGTTTTTCCCTTATCTCCTTAGGCACCTCACCAGAATTAGTGATATCAAGGTAGAGAAATCTTTCGTCTCGATAAATACCAAGTAAGACATCATTTTTAGTTGCCTGAGCCGCTTCCGCCGCATTACGTAATAAATTAGTCAGGATGGAATCTAATAAAATCTCATCGACCATTATTTCCGTTTGGATTAAATCCGGGGCTAAAATATGAGTTCCTGGGTGACGCACGGAAACTTGCAATTTTAAGTCCTTGGCTTCCTTTAAGTACGTAAAATTTTTTTTTACATCATCGACTAATTGAGAGATACTCTTTGGTTTTTTGTTCAGCGGGTAGGCTCCCCGGCCGACCTTTTCTAATAAAAGATAGGAGTCGGATGTTTTCTGGATCTTTTTGGCAGAGAGAAAAGATCGGCCAAGAAAATCAAGAATTTCTTCTTTAGAACCCTCATTGCGACTAATCATTTCCATAACTATCTCCAGAAACCCCAGAACGCCATTTAAAGGACTGCGGATATCATGTTGTAAGATTCCTTCGAATTTCTTGCGGTCGCTGATATCATGGATAAACGCGCAGAAAAAAGTTTCATTGTCAGATACGAAACTATGGAAATTCTGCTCGATGACGCGTTGTTCATTGTTTTTTTTAAAAGAAAACTCCTGGGTTTGACGTTCCCGACTCGCAGCAATAGCTTTTATTTCCCCGGATAGCCATAGGGATTTAATTTTTTCCGCATAGTTTTCTGGCTGCCCCAGGCTACCAAAAAATAGCTTAGCCTGAACATCCCAAATTTGTTTTCCGGTTACTTCTTGGCTTTTGATGCCAGTAATGACTTCCAAGGAATTATTCCAAAAAATAATTTGGCCGTTACTGTTAGCAATCGCTACGCCGTCCGAGGCATTTTTTAATACTTCAAAAAGCTTTTCCATTATCCAGGGCCTCCAACCCTTAGTTTATATTTTAAGGTACTGATTAATAATTATCTTGAATTAACATAAAAACATATCATAACGATGAGTTTTTGTCAAACTATTTATTTAAACCATTAGGGCCCGACCGCTGATTTCAGTAATTAATTTAGAAGCGGCAATTAATTTAGGATATTCTGCTTCCGGAATAATCTCTTCACCTAATAATTCTAAACGTTCTAAAGCCTCTTCTAGTTTTTTCTTACCCCCACTCGCCAAAACGACTGTCCGCACTCGGGCATCATCTTCGGTCGGGCCGCTTTTAATCAGACCAATTTTTTCCATTGGCAAAAGCAAGCGAGTTACGCCTGAAGCCGTAAAACCGATTTTATCAGCAATATCAATACGGCGCATCTTCCTATCTTTCGCCTGACTTAAGTGGTATAAAATTATAAATTCAGTAAATGATAAACCGTTTAAGCCGCGATCAAAGCGGTTATTTAAAACACTTTGCGCCCTGGCCATGGTAATAAAGAATTTGATCATGTTTTCAGAATTAGTCATAAATTTAGAGTTAAATAATTAGTTGATAACTCAAGTATATGTCAACCGTACTAGTTTGTCAAGGAAACAAAAAAAGATGGCTAATTGCCACCTTTTTTCTAGTTCTTTATTATTTTAGCAATTTGTTTCTAATTTTTTATAGGCTAAGCGCTGCCATTCCTTAGAAAGAGCCCTCAAAGAAATAGAGTAAAAAGTCCTGCACAAACTTTTTACCTCAAAATTAATTCACAACAGTTAATATGGTTAGCAAACAAATGCTTCAAAAACTAAAGATAATCATCAAAGATGAATACGGACGAGACCTGACAGATTCCGAAGTGTTTGAGCTTGGTAATGGTTTAGTTAGATATTTTAAAGCTTTAAAAAGATTGAAATTATCTCAACAGTTTGCTAATATGAAAATGCACATCAACGAGAATACAAACACATAAGGCTTTTTTATACTTGTCCCCTAAAAGGGGGCGGTTCTGACTGACAAGTATTGCTTTATGTGATATTCGTTGGTGTGCACAGAGCCGCTCCCTTTTAGTTATCAAAAATATGAAAAACGCTAAACAATGCATTCTCTATTGCCGAGTTTCCTCCAAAGAACAAGAGGATAGGGGCTATTCTCTAGAAGCTCAGGAAAAGCTTCTAAAAGATTATGCTGGGCGCAATGAATTTGGCATCGCTAAAATTTATAAGATTTCAGAATCCGCCAGCGGCAAGCTGATCAGGAAGACTTTTTCTGAAATGTTAGTTTATGTTAAAAAGAACGGCTTCAATATTCTTCTGGTTGAGAAAATAGACCGCTTAACTCGCAATCTTAGAGATGCAGCTATAATCAGTGACTGGATTAATGAAAATGAAAATCACGAAATTCATTTTGTTAAAGAAAATTTTGTCGTTAATCGAAATACCAGGGCTCATGAAAATTTAGTCTGGGATATGAAAGTAGCGATTGCTAGATTCTATACTAATAATTTAAGTGAAGAGGTAAAGAAAGGACAGAAAGCTAAACTTGAATCCGGTTGGATGCCGCAACGCCCTTGCTTAGGTTATAAGACTATCGGCGACAAAGGACATAAAACTCAGATTATTGACGAGAGTATTGCTCCCTTAATTAAAGAGGCTTTTGAGCTATATTCTAGCGGTAATTATTCTTTAAGCTTTCTAGCTGAAGTAATGTTTGATAATGGCTTAAAAACTCCATCCGGTAAAATGCTCGCTAAAAATACCTTACACAGTATGCTGACTAATCCTTTTTATACCGGTCAAATTATCTGGAATAAAAAAATCTATCCTGGCAACCATGAACCGATAGTTGATAATAATTTATTTGATAAAGTGCAGATCAGAATCAAACGTAAATTATCATCTGCTCAATTTAAAAAACATCTCTTTATTTTTAAGGGTAATCTTCGCTGCGCCGAATGTGGTGGCATTATTAGTTGGAGCGAAAGAAAAGGACATATTTACGGAACCTGTAATCATTACCGCCCTTGTTCACAAAATACCAGAGTAAGAGAGCAAGATTTATTAGAGCAATTAATGCCTTATCTCAAGAAAATGCAGGCTAAAACGCCAAAACTAATTGACTGGCTAGAACAAGCTATTAAAGAGGATGAACCAGTAGATAATGAGCTTTTAGAGGCTCAGAAACAGGCCTTAGACGAGAGTTTAAAGAGAATTAATAACCGAATAGACTTGCTATATAATGACAAGCTAGACGGCAAAATTACTGAGGATTTTTATACTAAAAAATATGAGGAATTTAATTCTGAAAAAACTGATTTAGAGAAAAAAATACAGCAAATTAATCCTGAAAATAAAGCTCCGGATTATAAAAAAGGAATCAGAATTCATCGTCTAGCAATTGATGCACCGAATCTAATTAACAACGCCGATGAAGCGGTTGAAAGTAAAAGAATTATTTTATCAGAATTATTTTCGGACTTTGAATTAAAAGCCGATAAAATAAGGCCTAAATACACTTTTCAGGGTGAATTTTTAACTAAATGGATGCCTCGAGTAAATAGCAGTTTCGGACTATCAAATTTTGGCGAAGATTATGAAAAAACAGGCTTATTACAACCTGTTAGTTCATCGATGCTCGGGGACAAGGATTCGAACCTCGGTTACCAGGGCCAGAACCTGGTGTCCTACCGCTAGACGATCCCCGAATTTCCTAAATAAATTTAGGCTTCAATGCGTGAAAATAAATAACTCGTCACGCCAAGCAAGATTATAACCACAATTGCTAAAACTGTAAAGTCCATTAAAAAACCAAAGCTAGATAAACCAACTAACGCTCCGCGTAAGGCGTCAACGCCGTATGATAAGGGATTAGCTTGCACGACAATCTTTAAAGCTTGTGGTAATCCGGTAAGTGGGAAAAATGTGCCGGACAAGAAGAAAAGAGGCATGATTAAAAAATTAACAATCAGTTGAAAGCCCTGGACATCTTTCATTAAAGAAGCGATGCCGGTACCAAATAAAGTAAACAAAAAGGCGATTAAAAACATCGCGACTAGTGCGACCGGAATAAGCCACCAATTAAGCACTTTGAAGCCGACAAATAAGGAAATAATGAAAACAACTACTCCCTGAATAACGGCCACTGTCGCGCCGCCCAGCGAACGACCGAACATAATCTTAAGTCGAGAGACCGGAGCAACTAACATTTCTTTTAAGAAACCGAACTGTCGATCCCAAATAATTTCCAAACCGGAAAAGGTCGCCGTAAATAGAATACTCATGGCAATAACTCCCGGCACTAAAAATTCAAGATAATTCCCTCCCCCGGCCTTAGCATAAATCGGCCCAAAACCGAAACCAAAGGCGAGCATGAATAATAAGGGTTGACCCAAGGAACCGATAATGCGCGCTTTAGAGCGCCAATATTTTTTTAATTGTCTAAGCCAAAGGATATATATGATTTCCATAAAGTTATAGTTAATTAACGTCGCCAACCGCCCATTCGTCCGGCTTGCCGCATGCGACCAAAAGAATCCGCTCCTTCTTCGCGAATAGTTTTTCCGGTTAAACTAATAAAGGCATCTTCTAAATTATCTTTACCAGTCTTGGTTTTTAATTCGGCCGGCGTGCCAATAGCCACGATCTGGCCATGATCAATAACCACGACCCGATCAGCCGCTTTTTCCGCTTCTTCAATATAATGCGTCGTAAAGAAAACGGTCATTTTTTCCTCAGCGTTCATTTTTTTGATATATTCCCAGATATGATTGCGCGTTTGCGGGTCAAGGCCTTGCGTCGGTTCGTCTAAGAATAATATTTTCGGATGATGCAGTAAACCTTTGGCAATTTCGAGGCGCCGTTTCATGCCACCGGAAAAATTTTTGACTAATTCGTTACGCCGGTCCCAGAGTTCGACAAAACCTAATAAATGTTCAATCTTCACTTTCTGTTCAGATTTTTTTATGCCATACAAAACAGCATGCATCATCATGTTCTCATAAGCCGTTAATTCATCGTCAACGCTCGAGTCCTGAAAAACAATACCAAAGGAATGACGAGCCTTATCTTTCTGCGTTAAAGGGTTATAACCGTTAAGTTCAATCTTGCCACTTGAGGGCGGCAAGACAGTCGTTAACATCTTAATCGTCGTTGTCTTCCCGGCACCATTTGGTCCCAGAAACGCTAAAATTTCGCCGTCTTTAACGTCGAAAGAGATATTATCAACCGCGGTAAAATTACCGAATTTCTTTATTAAATTATCAACTTTAATCATCATATTATTTTATTTTTTCCCAAAGTGCCACCTGGCCGCTAACAACGCGGAAAAGAGAATGCGAATCAATCTTCTTTAAATTAGCTAGTAAGCGTCCTTGCTTTGGGTCTCTAATCTTTAATTTATTTTTTAAATGTTGGAGTTCGTACTTTAATTGTCCTTTCGTAACTTTAATTGGCTTAGTTAAGCGCGGTCCGTTTATTTTCGAACGAGAAAAATTATAACCGCGACGGGCGGCTTCCTGAAAAATATGCCATAGATAAGTATTAATCGCCGCTTGCGGCCGTGGACTGTTTTTAAACCGCTCTAATTGCGGATGATTTTTATAACCTTTAGTTCGGCCGGCTAAAACCTTCTTAGCCAGAAGTCCTTCCCGCCAAACTGCCAGAAGTCCTTGGCGATCTAAATATCGCGGATGAATACTCCAAAGTCTCATATTAGTAATACGCCAAGAGGAGACTTAATCTTTCTTGGGACGCATTAAAGGAAAAATTTGGCACTCCCGCGCCGGTTTATCCATTAAGAAGCTAAATAGTCTTTCGCTAAATCCAAAGCCGCAAGTCGGCGGCATACCGTATTCCAAAGCTTCAACAAAATCATAATCATGCATCTGGGCTTCTTCATCACCCGCTTCTCGTAGTTTTTGCTGTTCTTTAAATCGCTCTTCCTGATCCAAGGGATTATTAAGTTCACTATAACCATTACCCAATTCGGAACCGGCTAAAATAATCTGAAAACGCTGCGCTAAATCCGGATTCTTTTCATCGCGTTTGGCGAGTGGCGAAACCGCAATTGGCGTTCCGACTAAAAAGCCCGGACCAGCAATTTGCTTCCGGCAATATTTCCAGAGATTATCAATCGCCCGGGTAATATTAAAGCCTTTCTTATCGTAGTCTACTTTTAATTCATCTAACTTTTTAATAATTTCCTTTTCGCTCGCGATTAGAACATCGATACCGGTCATTTTCTTCACGGTCTCGCGATAATCATAACGTTCCCATTTTTTTCCTAAATCGATTTCAAAATTCTTGATCTTGAACTTTAGGGTTCCAAAAGTTTCCTGAGCAATATATTTATATAATTCTTCGACTAAACCCATGCCTTTTTCATAATCAGCGTAGGCCCAATAAAATTCCATCTGGGTATAGTCCTGTAAATGCTCGGCGTCCATGCCCTCATTTCTAAATTGACGGCCGATTTCAAAGGTTTTTTCCAGACCGGCGACCATTAATTTCTTCTGCCATAATTCACCGGTAGAAATTCTCAAATAGACATCAAGATCCAGGGCATGATGATGCGTGACGAAGGGTCGGGCATCAGCGCCGCCCGGCATGGTTTCTAAAACCGGCGTCTCAACTTCGATAAAACCTTTAGTAATTAAAAACTGGCGCGTCGCCTGCCAAAATTTGGCGCGGCGTAAAACCATTTCTTTTGTTTCAGGATTAAGCAAAATATCTAAATAACGGCGACGATAACGCTCTTCCTCGTCCTTCAGGCCATACCAGGCGTCTGGGATCGGCCTTAACGACTTAGTCAGCAAGCCCCAATCCTTAACCATTAAACTATTCTCTCCTTTATGAGTCGCGAAACAAGTGCCCTGGGCTTGAATAAAGTCACCCGCATCGATTAATTTTATAAATTCTTTATACTTTTCGTCACCTAGTTCTTTTTTTGATAAGGCAATTTGGATGACACCGGAAAAATCTTCTAAATTAGCAAAGGTTAAATTACCGTGGCTGCGAATACTCCGTAAACGTCCGGCTACCCAAAAACTCTGCCCCTCTTTTTCTAGGTCAGAGAATTTTTTTAAAACATCAGCAATTAAGTAGTCGCGCGTTGCTTTAGCGGGATAAGGGTTAATGCCTTGCTTTTGCAATTCAGCTTCTTTCTTCAAGCGGTCACCGCGCTCACTAACTAGAGGCTTAACATTTTTTTCTTCGGACATATGATTACTATTTACCATTAATCAATCTTCATGATTTTATATTTCATAATTCCCTTTGGAGTTTCAACTTCGACATTATCGCCGCGTCGCTTATTTAAAAAAGCGACGCCTAAAGGCGACTCATTAGAAATTTTACCATTTAAGGGATCAGCTTCGTTGAAACTGACAATGGTATATTGTTTTTCTTTCCCTTCCTGGCTTTTTACGGTCACTTTCGAACCCATGGTCACAGATTCATGTGAATTATTGTGACTCTCAACCACGGTCACATTTTTCAAAATATTAACTAATTCTAGAACCCGTCCTTCGTTTAAAGCCTGTGCATCTTTTGCTTCGCTGTATTCGGCGTTCTCGCTTAAGTCACCAAGTTCTTTGGCACGTTCAATTCTTTCGGCGATCTCCTTGCGCCGGACGGTGGCTAAAAAATTCATCTCTTCTTTTAGCTTGTCATAACCCTCTTGGGAAATGATTTGTTCATTCATAATTTTATAATTATTAAACGAGATAATTAATGTTTAATATACTCTATCTCTCAAAATTAAACAAGAGCTAATTAGGAAAAAACCCATACCTAAAGGATGATTTAAATAAGGAGTAAAAATATTCGTCACCGCTAAAAAAACGATGCTCGCACTTATACCTAAAACTAAATAATTCTGGTTTTTATTATTTATAATGCCAATTTTAATTATTTTATATAAAAGTAGAAGATAGGCTAATAAGCCTAAAATACCTAATTTTAGCCATAAATCAAGGTAGCCCCATTCGAAAGCACTGGTTGTATATAGACCGCTAGGGCTCTGTTGCAAAATTCTAGGGTCGCGAGAATAATAAGTAACGGTTGCGCCATAGCCTTGTCCTAAAAGCGGATTACGTTCAATTTGTTTAGCCAAGGCCGGCAAAAGCGACCATCGGGAAGCCAGAGCGGCATCATTTGCGCTCTTCAAACGACTTAAGAAATCAGCATTAAAAGCGCCGGGCTGGGGGCAAGGAAAGACAGCTATTAAATAAATCAGTAAAAAACTAAGCAGGCCGACTCCTAGGGTCCAAAGAACGGACTTAAGTAGCCGCGAGAGAGAATAAAAGCGCCAGAGTAAAATTAAGCTGAAAATAATTGCCACGGCCAGACCGACCCAGAAACTACGCGAAAAACTAATTAAAACTGAGCTTAAGAATAAAGCCGCAAGCGGCAAATCAGCGACGCGTCGCTGTTTCCAAAATAATAACAGGAAGGCAATAATCGGGTAAATTTGGCCCTGGATAAATACTCGCGGCCAACCACTTAAGGTCGGAGTTACTTCCCCGACAATGGTCCGACGTAACCAATTATAAATTTCCGTTACCCCCGTGTTGTGCGTAAAGACAAAAAGGAGAGCTAGTGTTTCTAGGCTTACCCAAATAGCCGAGGCTAGAAAAACTAAACGGAGACGGTCATAGACCTTGTCTCTCCCCTCGTAATAAACGACAATAATTGGAAACAATAAAAGAAAATACGGCCAGGCATTAAAATCAGTAAAAATATTGGCAAGACCATGCTGTCGGAGTAAACCATTAAACAGTCCAACCATAATAAACAAAAATAAAAGGCCAAAATATTTTAACAAGGGAAAATTTTTAATTTTCTGCCAATAAAGACTCGGTTCTTTGTGTTTAAGAAGCTGAACCAAAAATTTAACAATAAAAACCAACACTACTAATAGCCAAAGGGCAATTCGAATTGGTAATTGATAGGTGCCCAAGGGAAACATAAATAAATGCCCCATGGAGCCAACGAATAATTCAGCTAAAACGATAAGCAAGCCGTATTCTAAGCGATAAATACTGAAAAGCAAAGTAGCGATAATAAGAGCAATAAAGACCAGCTGACCAAAAAATATATGACTCAAACTTAAAAAAGACAAAGCTTCGAGCGCTAAAATAACTAATAATAGAATGCTGATTTTTTTCTGATTAGTATTCCACATAATCGCCAATTTTAAGGTTATGTTTAGTCGTGTAGCCGGCGTTAACCTCTAAAACAGCGTCGGCCGAGCCATCACTAGCATAAATAATTTTTGGACTTTCTCCTTCCGGCGGCAAATTCGCGGCAATTTTAATAATTTTATGCTGATTAATAAAAATAATATCGAGCGGAAATTCCATGTTGCGCATTACAAATTCCCGGGGCGCGGCGTCATTAAACATGAACAGCATGCCACAAGTCGCGCATAAAGAAGCGCGATCGCTTAAACCGCGATATTCACTAGCGGTATCATTAACCGCTTCGGCCATGATTGCTTGACCCGCAATTTTTACGGTTAAAGTCGGTAGCGGCGAGTAAACAGTTTTTAAAACATATTTTGACAAACGAACTCCGGCCAAAATAAAAAGCAGAATAATAACGATGATCAAAAAAATCTTATTTTTTTTCTTCTTAAGATAAACCATGTTTAGTCTTAATAATAAGCATCGCGGCCTGATATTTTTTAACCGCTGGCAAAAATGGGAATAGACGATAGGCCGCTGCGGGTAGCCAAGCACTAATGGTGCCCCCGGGCTTAACCGTAAATAAAATTTCCGGTACCCAAGTTCCAATTTTTCCCTCCTCCAACATAGTCAACCATAAATCCCAGTCTTGTAATTTTTTAATCTTTTCGTCCCAGCCCGCCTTTGGAAAATCAGCCCGACGAATCAGTGCCATTGTATGAATACAGGGCATGTCTCTGAGTTTGGCTGCATTAAATTCGCCGACTTTGAATAATTTCCGTCCCCATTTAAAAGAAGGGTAGGCGTAACTCGCCGCCGGATTATTTTCCAAAGCCTTGAGCATTTTAGTAAGCGCGGCTGGCACTAAACTGGCATCATCATCACAAAAGAATAAATATTCGCCCCGCGCTTCCCTCGCCCCACGGTTACGCGCCGCCGGCGCTCCCTGGTTCGTTTGACTAATAAATATATAATTACGGGGTCGATTTATTTTTTCGTAATAGTCCGCCCATATTTTTTCCACATGATCGGTTGAGCCATCATTAACAATAATTACCTCATAGTCAAAGAAGTTTTGTTTTTTAATACTTTCCAAAGTATCAATAAATATTTTCGCTCGATTATAAACCGGTAGAATAATGGAAATCATAGAGCCTTTT
>CAIQRY010000036.1 GCA_903874345.1 uncultured bacterium | reverse complement strand
CTTGTAAATCAAATAATAAAAATAATTAAAACTATAACGTGGGGCCATAGTCCAAAAACCTTCCCCTTTCAAGCGTCGGGCGCTGGAATACATGGGCAACTTAAAAGAGAAAATAATCTGGCCGTGTTTCTTGATGCGAACGGCGACGTCCGTGTCTTCGCCATAAAAACTAATATTCGTATCGAAGCCACCGATTTTTTCCAAAGCGCTACGGCGTAAAATAAAGTTACCGCCCTGAATCATGGCGCCGAGTCGAAATGGTTTGGTTAGCCAATTAAAAGTAAAGCCGATTCGATAATAGACTTGACCTAAAAAATTTTTAAATGGCGTGAAGTCATAATAAATATACGGGCCACTTAAAGCGACGAGCTTCGGCTTGGCTTCAAAATATTCGAAAACTTTAGTAATCCAGGTGAGAGGCATTCGCGTATCGGCGTCGATATTAGCAATCAGTTCGCCGGTGCTTTTTAGATAACCGGCCTGACGCGCCCAGGTAATTCCCTTCTTTGGTTCATCAACCACCGAGACGCCCGAAAAAGATAAAGCGATTTCTTTCGTTCGATCTTGGCTCGCATTATTAACTACAATAATTTCCACCTCACGACCGGCCGCTTTAACCGCCCCATTAATTGCCTCTAAACAAGGCTTTAAATAATTTTCTTCGTTATAGGCCGGAATAACAATACTTAATTTCATAGAAACGATTTACTAATTTTATTATTCTTAAATTAGCTCCTGAAAAATATTTTCCCAGCGGTCCGTAATTTTTTCCCGAGAAAAAGATTGAACATCCTGAAAAGCTCTGACGCCCAGGCTTTTCTGACGCGCCGCATCATTTAATAAACCCTCAATTGCGGCGGCGAGCGCTTCCGGCTTATCCGGTTCAACAATTAGACCATTATAATTATTAATATATTCGGGCAAAGCACCAGAGCGAACGCCAATCGCCGGCCGCCCGCAAGCCATCGCTTGTAAAACGGTCATCCCCTGTGTTTCGGAAGTACTCGCCGTCACAAAAATTTCCGAGGCTTGAAAAATCTGGGCTAATTTAGCCTGATCCAAGCGCCCTAAAAATTTAACGGACTCCTTTATTTCCAAAGTCGTGGCTAATTGAGTAAGTAATTTCAGGTCCTGACCATTACCGACTAAGGCGAAATTAATATTAGGAATTTTTTCCTTAACCAAGGCGACCGCCTGTAAAATAATATTTATTTTTTTCTCCGACGCTAGGCGACCGGCGAAAGTGATGGTTTGGTCGGAAAAACCCAGTTCTTTTTTTAAGTCCAATTGGCGTTCGGCAGAGACCGGCGAAAAAATTTTAAAATCAAGAGGATTAGAAATAACTTGATAGGGCCTAGCAAAACCCGCGGGCCGCAAGGAGTCATAAACCCATTGCGACGGTCCAGTCACAAGCGCGCAATGATTATAATACCAGGCATAGTACTTTATAAATATTGTTCTCTTTCTGCGAAGACTGCCACTCCAGCGGCGCCTCCATATATACCACTATGCGCGTCTTGTCCTGGTAGGAGAAGAAATTCACG
>CAIQRY010000035.1 GCA_903874345.1 uncultured bacterium | reverse complement strand
TTCTTCGGTTTTGGTTCGAAGTTCGCTTGGGACGTTAATCCGGTCGCTTTTCAGGTTTGGGATGAGGATATTAAAGAACCGACTCTGGGTTATTATGCCCATGGCGGCGTTTCCGCCTATCGATTAAGTTTGGCGCGGTCTTTAAAGTTTTCGACTTTTTCCGGGGGCCGAACGGCCTTGGAGGATGTGGATTTTTGTTTACGAGCCAAAAGCGCGGGCTATCATTTTATAATTGAACCCGCCGCGCGCTTAGGACACTATCCGAGTGCGGTGGCGCGGGAAAAGATGTTTTTAATCGGCCAAAAAGAAAGCCATAATCGCTGGCTTATTTTCCGGACGATAAACAAAAAACCAAGCATTTTTTTAAGAGCTTGGTTTGCTTGGGCGAATTTAGGTTGGATTTTAAGGCAGTTTTTATCTGGAAATTTTAAGAAAGGCTTAGGCATGGCGCGCGGGGCGCATCTTTTCTGGTAGAAGATCTAAGAATTTTATTTTTTTAGGTGAGTTATTTTTTAAGCGGCGACGGTAGGCCTTATATTTCGCAAGGAAATAGCGGAAGCGGCCGCGGAGCTTCTTATAGCCATAATTAGATTCCGAAGACGGGTTTAAACGGTAGCGATATAAAATTTGATCAATAAAAATAGGATCGCTTACTTCTTCTAATTTATAAATAATATCTTTGTCTTCCGCTGGCGCGAGTGAGTCGTAGCCAGTCGTTTTTAAATAAGCGTCCTTACGGAAAGTTAAAAAATGACTGACGCAGTTTTTAATCAGATTAGTTTCGCCGGGAAGAATAGCGGCGTTAGTGCCGGGTCGTAGCGGATTTAATTTTTCGTCGCAAACTAACATTTGCGAATAAATGAAGGCATTAGAATGAATAGTATGTGCTTGGAGCATGATTTCGACTGCCTCGGGTTCTAAAAAGTCATCACTATCAATCGTACCGATAATTTCCGCCTGCGCCTTGGCGATGGCGGCGAGGCGGGAATAAACAATGCCGCTATTTTCGGCGTTAGCGAAAAAACGGATTCTTGCGTCTCTTAAAAAGGGTTTTATTTTAGCGACCGAATCATCAGTCGAACCGTCGTCGACAATAATTAATTCCCAGTCCGGGTAAGTCTGCGTTAAAACCGAATTAATCGCGGTCTCAATGTATGAGGCGCGATTATAGTTAACCATGAGCAGGGAGAGATGGGGAGGGGTCATAATGATTGATAAATTTTAAGTAATTGTTCGCCGTGTCGCGTCATGGAGAATAAATCGTCAAATCTTTTCTTGGCGTTCGTCCCGTAATAACTAAGATTATTATCCTGGCAAATGGCGCTTATTTTATCCGCTAATTCCTGAGACAAAGTTTCGATTGCCGGCTTAACGAGAATTCCGGAAACGCCGTTTTCTAATTCTTCCTGAATGCCGGCAAAATCCGAGGCAATAATCGCCTTGGCGCGACTCATGGCCTCCAAAACAACTAAAGGCATGTCTTCGTTCGCGATTGAAGGGAGGACGAACAAATCGCAGGCGCTGATAAAATCCTGGGGGGCGCTTTGATAGCCGGCGAAGATTATTCGGGAGGTAAGATTATTACTTTCGGCCATCTTTTTTAAAGCCACCTCTTCTTCGCCATGGCCGACAAAGATGATATATAAACGCTGAAAGAGAGCCGGATTTTGTTCTTCGATTTTTTTAAGAGCGGAAATTAGATAAGCTTGGCCTTTGCGTTTAGTAAGAAAGGCGACTTCGCAAACAATTAAGGAATCGGAAGGCAAAGAGAATTTATTAAGGAGTTCGGCGCGGCTTAAAGTCAGCGGTTTCTCAATCGTGGTATTAGGTAGAGTAAGAATTTTGTCAGTCGGAAAATGACGATTTTGCGCTAAACTCTCCCTGGCTTTAAGCGAGGCGGTAATAAAATATTTAACGGTTTGGTTAACGATTCTTTGGTCGCGCCAGGAGTCCAATTTTATTTTAGGCGGGAAGGCAATATTATTTACCTGATAAACGACGTTTTTGATTCCGGCGCGGCGGGTAGCGGCCGTAAAAGCAAGACAGGAAGCGGCGCCCGGATAACCGCCGTTATTAATATGAATGATTTGCGGCTGAATTTTTTTGATTAGCCGTTCCATGACTCGGCGATTATAAAGGAAATAAAGACCGCTTTTAGCTAAAATCCGCCAGGGTAGTTTCAGGACATCTTTTATTATTTGAGGAAGTGCTAGTTTTTGAAGACGATAGAGCAAAGTATCGCTGGCCATGAGGCGGAGTGGATGAAAGTTTTTCGCCTTCGCACCGTAGTCTTCTTCTAAACCTTCGTCGTAAGCGCGGTGCTGACGATAAGCAAAATGAATCTCATAATTATCTCTGATAAGCGGATTTAAAATAATCGTCGTGAGCAAGCGTTCGCTCCCGCCATAAATATAACAATCAGAATAGATAAGGAGGCGTGGTTTCATACTTAGATTAGTTTGGTAATGACTTCGGGGTTAAAGGGCGTCTCAATGTAGTCATTAAAAACAGAAATATCGACTAGGGCTTTGTTCTGGATTAATTGTTTTAGGCTTTCCTCGTCGCGCGCCACCGGTACTCTTAAATCGGAACCGTCGAAAGGCGGCACGGGCGTATAGCCGGATAGATCAAGACCGTTGTCCAGAGGCTCATAGGCAAGATAATTGACGCCGTAATAGAGCGCTTCTAGGAAAACCGTTGAAGTCGGGCCAATGACGAGAGTGGCTTGTCGCAAAGAATCGACGAGCGGAGCGCGATCGGGAATAAAAAAGTCCTTATCGATGAATTTTAAATACCAATTAATATTTTCTGAAGGATGAATGCGGAGTCGAACTTGACGAACGCCTAATAATTTTAGGGTATTCGCAATTTGATTCAGATAGTTTATTTGATCGCCACGATTAGAGAACAGCTCGTTGTTTCGGAAAGGCGCGCCATTTGGCGCTTTGGATAAAACCAAAATATTGTCCAGAGAATTTCGCATTGGCTGACTAGGAAGTTTCTGGTAATAAGGATGTCCGGCAATTAGGATTTTTTCAGGTTTGAACCCAATTTTGATAAAATTGTCCTTTATTTTTTGACCCCAAACCACGAGATAGTCGCTGAGATTATCATTATGCAGACTATAGACTCCGGGAAGTCCATGCAGAAAAATAAAACTCGGTTTTTTTAATTCTTTAAAAATAGCTAGATTGGCTT
>CAIQRY010000034.1 GCA_903874345.1 uncultured bacterium | reverse complement strand
TTTAACTTTTTTAGTTTTAGCGCTCGGACCGTTCTTATATCTCGGCCGTCAGGTTTTTTCTTTAGCCGGACATGATTTTAAAATTCCTTTGCCCTATCTTCTGTTTCAGTTTATTCCTTTTGTCCGCGGCATTCTCGTGCCGCCGCGCCTCATTATTTTTGCCTGGTTTTTCTTGGCGCTCCTGGCTGCCGGTGGTTTAAAAATAATTTTTACGCGCCTCAAAGGAAGCGGAGTTAGCGTTTTAATTTTTTTACTAATTGCCAGTCTCTTTATTTTTGAAAATTTAGCGATTCCTTTACCGCTTGAGTCGACTGAAGTTCCGGCTGTTTATAAATCGCTAAAAACCACCCCCGGTGCTAATACGATTTTAGAACTACCCTTTGCTTTAAGCACCAGCTTTTATACTTTAGGTGAGGTTCCGGCGTCTTCACGTCTAGAATATTTTCAAACCGTTCATGAGCAAAAAATTTTGGGCGGCTATATCTCGCGGGTGCCGGATGAAACTTATAATTTTTATAGTCATCTTTTGGGCTTGAGTTATTTAATCAATCCCTTGGCGCCTCAACCCGAAAATCTTAAGCTGTCAGCGGAAAAAATTAAAAGCAATTTCTCCCGTTTGGGCTTGAAATATGTTATTATTCACGTAGAGTACTATAATCATGAGGCCCTACTTAAAACAGTTGATTTTATGCATCAGCTTTACCCCAATCCGCCTCTTCAGGAGGATAGTCTCCTGATTTATAAATTAGATTAGTCTATGACTTTCTCTCTAATTGTTATTAATCATAACACCGCTTCTTTAACTGCTGACTGCGTTCGCTCGATTTTTACGCATCAGCACGAAATGGCGCTAGAGGTAATTGTGGTTGATAATGCCTCGACGGATGATAGCGTGGTTCTTTTAAACCAGGAATTTGGACGCCAGATAAAAATTATTAAAAGCCCCAGTAATCAAGGATTTGCCGCGGCTAATAATTTAGGCTTAAAAGAAGCAAAAGGGGAGTATCTATTTTTTCTAAATAGCGATACTTTGATTAAAAGAAATATTTTTGTTCCCCTTGTGGCCGCTTTTACGACTGATTCGACCATCGGTATTATTGCTCCCGCGCTTTTGACGGCTGAGGGTAAAAAACAATTATATGCTTATGGCGACTTCCCGCGTTTAGGCCGTTTATTTTTTGGAAAATTTAGTGCCCCGATTACCATTCAAGAGAAAAAGACCGCTTCGCTCATTTCCGCCGGTGGTTTAAGGTTTGTTGATTGGGTTTCCGGCGCCGCCCTGGTTATGAGACGCGAAGCTTTAAAACTCGTTGGCGACTGGGATCCAAAATTTTTCATGTATTTTGAAGATGTGGACTTATGTTGGCGCGCGAAGCAGAACGGTTACGGCGTCGCGGTTTTAACCACAATTAATTTAACCCATTTGGGTGGCAAAAGTTTATTTACAAGTTGGTCGCGCAAAAAACTTTATTACGAGTCGCAAGAATATTTTTTTCGTAAAAACTACGGACCGCGGCAAGCTTTGCTTTTAAAAATTTTACGTTGGCCTTATCAAACTTGGATTTGGTTAAATAATTAATTTACCTTCTATGACTTTTATTTTTTCTATTTTTGTTTTTATTCTCGGGCTGATTATTGGCAGTTTTTTAAACTGTCTGATTTGGCGTTTATATAAGAACGAAAGCGTTGGTGGGCGGTCTTATTGCCCACACTGCCATAAGACTATCGCCTGGTATGATAATATCCCGGTTTTGAGTTTTATGATTTTAGGCGGTCGTTGCCGTTATTGTCACGAAGCGATTTCTTATCAATATCCACTAGTAGAAATAGCGACGGCAATTTTATTTCTTTTAACCTGGCAGATCGAGGTCTTTAATCCGAATTTTACCTGGCTTTTAGCGCATGATTGGTTAATCATTGTAACCTTAATGATTATTTTTGTTTATGATTTGCGCTGGCAGATGATTCCGATGAACGTTCTCTGGCCCATGACCGCTTTAATTTTTATAATTAATATTTTTTTGGGTTATAGTTGGTTTTTACTTCTGGAGTTCGGAGCCATCGCTGTTATTTTTTTCTTAGCCCAATATTTGATTACGAAGAAACGGGGCTTGGGTGAAGGCGATATTTGGCTTGGGCTATTTCTCGGTATTGCTTTCCCGAGCGCTGCAGAATTGATTTTGATTTTGCTTCTGTCCTATGGTGTCGGGGCGATTATCGGCTTGATTTTGATGGCCGGACACAAAAAAGAATGGCGGTCAAAGATTGCTTTAGGACCCTTTTTAGCTTTTGGGGCGATTATTACGCTAATTTGGGCCGGGACGATCATCAATTGGTACCTCATGAACATTGTTAAATCTTTCTAAATTTTGTATAATAAGAACGACAAGATTAATTGCCAAATTTTTAAACTTATGAAGGATAACATTATCGCCGGACTGGATATCGGCTCAACTTCGATTCGCTTGGTCGTGGGCCAAAAAATCCCGGGTTTAGCCGGTGATGAGTTGCAAATTATCGGTGCGGTTTCCGTGCCGACCGCCGGTGTCTCACGCGGTATTGTAAATAGCATCGAGGAAACGACAACCTCGATTTCGGCCTGTTTAGAAAAAGCGGAGCGCTTAGTCGGCGTGCCGATTAGTCGGGTTTGGGTTTCCTTAAATGACCCGCATATCAAATGTGAGCGTAGTAAAGGAGTAGTGGCCGTGGGGAGGAGCGATGGTGAAATCAATGAAAATGATGTTAATCGCGCCATTGAAGCGGCGCGCGCCTTAGCCGTCCCGGTTAATTATGAAATTTTGCATGTTATCCCGATTAAATTTAGCGTTGATAATCAGGCGGACATCAAAGATCCGATTGGCATGAATGGAATTCGTCTGGAAGTGGAAACTTTGATCGTTCAGGGATTAAGCACGCAGATTAAAAATTTAACCAAAGCCATTTATCGGACCGGTTTAGAAATCGAAGACCTGGTTTTGTCGCCACTAGCCGCTTCCGAAGCGGTTTTAAGCGCGAAACAGAAAGAATTAGGCGTCGCTTTGATTAACATGGGTTCGTCGACGACTTCCTTGGCGGTTTATGAAGAAAGAAATTTAATTCATACCGCGATTTTACCGATTGGTTCCGAACATATTACGGCCGATGTGGCGATTGGCTTACGTTGTCCGATTAATTTGGCAGAAAGAATCAAGCGGGAATATGGTAATGCGGTACCGGAAGAAATTGATAAGAAAGAAGAGATTGATGTTTCCGAATTAGTGAAGGAAGAGGAAGTAAACGATGATATTAGTTTAATTTCTCGAAAGTACGTTGCCGAAATTATTAACGCCCGCGTCGAAGAAATCTTTGAAAAAGTCGATAATGAATTTAAAAAAATTGATCGTTCCGGTATGCTTCCGGCCGGCGTAATTTTTGTCGGCGGCGGTGCGGACTTGACGGGGCTCGTGGAAGCCGCTAAAAAGAAGCTAAGACTGCCAGCTGCCGTAGGCCAAGCCAAGAACATTAATGTTGTTATTGACAAGGTTAAAAATCCAGAATTTTTAACCGCTTTAGGACTTGTTATCTGGGGCAACCATATGGAACCGGAAAATGCGTCTGGCGGCGGAAATTTTGGAAAAAATATTGGGGGCCTACTCGAAAAGACCAAAGGGCTGTGGCAGAAGATCATGCCTAAATAGTTTATAAATTATTTAATTATATGGCGGAAGTAAAACCAGAAATAGAAACTTTTGCAAAAATAAAGGTGGTCGGTGTGGGCGGTGGTGGCGGCAGCGCCATTAATCGCATGGTTAATAGCGGCATTAGAGGTGTCGGTTTTGTCGCGATTAATACCGATGTTCAGGCCCTGCATTATAATAAAGCAAACGAAAAGATTCATATTGGAAAAACGGTGACGCGTGGTTTAGGGGCGGGGATGAATCCAGACTTAGGTAAGGCGGCGGCTGAAGAATCTCAGAATGAAATTCGTGAAGTTTTAAAAGGTTGCGACATGGTTTTTGTTACTTGTGGTTTAGGTGGAGGAACCGGGACTGGGGCCTCGCCGATTGTGGCGCAGATTGCGAAAGAACTTGGCGCTTTAACTGTCGCGGTCATTACTAAACCATTCATGTTTGAAGGCGGCCAACGCAAGAATATTGCCGATCGCGGTTTTGCCGAACTGGCGGACAAGGTTGATACCATTATCACGATTTCCAATGATAAATTATTACAGGTAATTGATAAGCGCACCTCTTTACTCGAAGCGTTTAAAATCGCCGATGACGTCTTACGTCAGGGCGTGCAAGGTATTGCCGAAATAATTACAGTTCCAGGTGTGATTAACGCTGACTTCGCTGATGTCAAAGCGGTTATGGCTAATGCCGGCTCGGCTTTGATGGGCATTGGCGTCGCCTCGGGCGAGAATAAAGCGGTTGAAGCGGCTAAAGACGCAATTAACTCCAGTTTGCTCGATATGTCGATTGACGGAGCGCGCGGCATTGTCTTTACGATTACCGGTGGTCCGGATTTAAGCATGACCGAAGTTTCGGAAGCGGCCAAAGTAATTACTTCGGCGGCCGATGAAGAGGCAAAAATTATTTTCGGTGCGGTTATTGACGAAAAGATGAAGGATCAGATTAAGATTACGGTCGTCGCGACCGGTTTTGACGGTCATGGTAAGACGCAGAAGAGCGAAATCAGTAAATCCTATACGCCGAATGCCTTTATTATTGAAAAGGAAAATGAAAAAGAAATTACGCCGACCACTAGCGTTGATAAGAATAAAGGGAAGTTCAATGTCTTTAAGAATATTCCGGTTAAACCGGCCCTAGAAAAGAAGGCGGAGCGACCGACTCGTGATGAAGATGATGACTTGAGCGTCCCAGCGTTTATTCGGAAGAAGATGGGGTAATAATTAATGAAAAAAATATAAAAAACCGCTGTGTAGGCGGTTTTTTGGTATGGTAATGATTGAATTGACAAAAAGACCAAAAATGATAAGATAAAACATTAAATAAGTGTTTGTCCGTCCTTTAAAATCTATTATTATGAGAAAAATTGCCGTTATCTTAAATTCAGAATTATATCTGAAGGAGTGCCTGTTTGGCCTGCGCTATCTGTTGGAGCAAAAGAATATTGGTGAAGCCAGCATTGAGGGTGTTTATATTAATGATTATTATCAAAAACCAGCCCTGCTCAATCAACTACTGCGCAACCTGGCTGAGAAAAAAGTCGAAGTGATAATTACCGTTTCCGAAATCGGCACGGATCTGGCTGCTTTCTGTGATGCTCATTTGCGCTATGGCCTGAAAAATACCAACATCCTTGTGCTGGGCGTTATTTTGTCCGATTTGTTTAATGGTCAGGACAATCAGGCCGTGACTTTGGCTATTTCCGGTAATTCCCGCTGTCAGGCTTTTTATCACAACGAAAGCGGTCGTGTTTTCCTTAATTGTGACGGATTTGAGTATGCTTGTCGCTACGCGGTCCATGGCGTACGGCCCAGAATCGATTTATGGACAGTAAAGGAAATCATTGATTTGTCTCTGGATGAAGCCATTACCCGCGCTGCCGCCCAGTTTACCAAAAGCAGAGAACTAGTAAGGAGCTAGACTCGCCCGCAAAGGTTTGTTTTGAAGCCCTGTTCAAAAATCAGGGCTTTTTTAATTTCCCATATCTAGGGTTTAAATTTTTCTAAATTTCTGTGGATAAGTCTAGAAAATATTTATATTTACTTGAATATTTGCATAATTGACCCTTAGGTCAAATTTTGATAAAATAGTAATAGATACAACATTTAGTGGTCTCTTTTTTAAAAAGGCCACAAAATATAGGATTTTCATCCTAACTCAAGCCCTATGAAATGTCCCATCTGCTATTTCCCTGATACTAAGGTGGTTGACTCCCGGGTGGCGCCCGACGGTCTTTCGATTCGTCGGCGCCGTGAATGTTTAAAATGTGCCTTTCGCTTCTCAACTTATGAGGAAATTGAGCTACTTGACCTCGTTATTGTCAAGCGTGATGGCCGTCGCGAATCCTATAATCGAGAAAAGATGGTTAACGGACTTAAGAAGTCCTGCGAAAAACGAGCGATAACCGAGGACCGCTTTAAAAAACTGATTCATTCCATTGAACGCGATTTGCAGCGCCTAAAGAAAACAGAAATCACCTCACAGCAAATCGGTCAAACTGTGATGAAGAACCTCAAGAAAGTCGACCAAGTCGCTTATATCCGTTACGCCTCGGTTTACGAATCATTTAAAGACGCCCACGAGTTTCGTAAGGAATTAAATAAATTAATTAAAGAAAAAAAGTAAATCCTATGTCAGAGACTATCTCCAAAATCATCAAACGGTCCGGCGAAATTGTCGCTTTTGACCAGGATAAGATTTTAAAAGCCATTAATAAAGCCGCGCAGTCATTAGATATTGACGATCGTCATTTAGCGAAGAAGCTAACGGATCAAGTCGTTATAAAACTTAATAAAAAATTTCATAAAAATAGTATTCCGGCCGTAGAAGAAGTTCAAGACATTGTCGAGGAAGTCTTAATTGAAAGTAAATTAATTAATTTAGCCAAGGTTTATATCTTATATCGCGATCAGCATCGACAATTGCGCGATATTGGCGCGGCGACGTCCGATGATAAGCTGATGGAAGACTATTTAGGTCGTGCGGATTGGCGCCTGAAAGAGAATAGTAACATGAGTTTCTCGGTTCAAGGTTTAAATAATTATATTGCCTCTTCAATCTCGGCGCGCTATTGGTTGAATAAAATGTATCCGGAAAATATCAGAAATGCTCATGTGAACGGCGATATGCATATTCATGATTTAGGACTACTCGCGCCGTATTGCTGCGGTTGGGATTTAAAAGATTTATTGTCTCGTGGTTTTAAAGGGGTTAATGAAAAAGTTCAAAGCAATGCCCCGAAACATTTTCGTAGCGCCTTAGGTCAGATTATTAATTTTTTCTATACCTTGCAGGGCGAAGCCGCCGGCGCGCAGGCCTTTGCCAATTTTGATACTTATCTCGCGCCATTTATTAGATACGACAATTTAAATTATAAAGAAATAAAACAGGGTCTGCAGGAATTCATGTTTAATATTAATGTCCCGACCCGCGTTGGTTTTCAAACGCCGTTTACAAACATTACGATGGACGTAACTCCCTCGCCCATGATTGGCGAAGAGAATGTCGTTATCGGCGGCGAAATAAAACCTGAGAAATATAAGGATTTTCAGGCGGAAATGGACTTATTTAACAAGGCTTTTGCCGAAGTTATGCTCGCCGGAGATTCGACCGGTCGAGTCTTTGGCTTTCCGATTCCGACTTATTGTATTGATAAAGAATTTGATTGGGATCGTCCTTGTCTTGAACCGGTTTGGGAAATGACGGCTAAATATGGTATCCCTTACTTTTCTAACTTTGTAAATTCCGACATGAAGAGAGACGACGCGCGATCAATGTGCTGCCGCTTGAGACTAGATAATCGCGAACTTCGGAAACGCGGCGGCGGTTTATTCGGCGCTAACCCTTTAACTGGTTCACTCGGCGTCGTCACTATTAATTTAGCCCGTTTAGGCTATTTATCAAAAACTAAAGAAGAGTTTAAAGAAAAGTTATTGAAACTAATGGAGATATCCAAGGAGAGTTTGGAAATCAAACGTAAGATTATTGAAAAGTTTACTGAGGATAGACTCTATCCTTACTCCATGTTCTACCTTGATAACATTAATAAGCGCTTTGGTTCCTATTGGAAAAATCATTTTTCAACTATTGGTATTAACGGTATGAACGAAGCGGCTATGAATTTAATGGGCAAGGATATTTCTACGCCCGAAGGTCATGCCTTTGCCGCGGAAATTCTTGACTACATGCGCGAGAAATTAATGGATTATCAAAACGAAACCAATAATTTATATAATTTGGAAGCGACCCCGGGCGAAGGCTGTACTTATCGTTTCGCTAAAAAAGATCAGCAGCTTTATCCGGGCATTATCTGCGCCAATATCGAAGCCGTGAAGAAACAGAACGCGGATCCCTATTATACTAATTCAACCCATCTTCATGTTAATTTTACGAATGATATTTTTTCCGCTCTTGATTTGCAGGACGACTTGCAGATTAAGTACACCGGTGGCACGGTTTTGCACGGGTACTTAGGTGAACGTTTGCCGGACGGGGCAACCGCCAAGAAACTGGTGAAGAAAATTGTGGAAAATTATCGCTTGCCATATTTTACCATCACCCCAACCTTCTCAATTTGTCCGAAACACGGTTATTTGCCCGGCGAACATAAATTTTGCCCGAAATGCGATGAAGAAATCGGTTATGTTGAAACACCAGCCAAAGAGCGCGTTGCCAATTTGTAATTTATTTATATTTAATTTATAATAACTTTGAAACATATGAGCCCGATTACGACACAAAGACAAGAATGCATTGTTTACAGCCGGGTCGTCGGCTGGTTAACTCCGGTTAAAAACTATAATCCTGGTAAAGCGGCAGAATATCAGGATCGTAAAACCTTTAAGGTTTGCGGTAACGAATAAAACTATGATTATCGGCGGATTAGAGAAACTAACCCTTCTCGACTACCCCGATCATCTAGCCGCCATCATCTTTACCCAAGGTTGTAATTTCCGCTGCCACTTTTGCTACAACCCTTTGCTTGTCCTGCCCCAATCGGGACTGGACGATAAAAATAAAAAAGAAAAAGGTTTTTCACCGCTTTCCACTGAAGACCTTTTTCTTTTTTTAAGAGAAAGATTTGGCCGTCTAGAGGGGGTCGTCATCACTGGCGGAGAACCGACTTTGCACCCGGATCTCCCCGAATTTATTAAACAGATTAAAAATCTGGGCTATTTGGTTAAGCTTGATACCAACGGCACTAACCCGGAAATGCTGGCCGGCTTGATTAAAGATAAATTAATTGATTATGTCGCTATGGATTTGAAAGCCCCGGTCGAGAAATATGACCAGACCGTGGGTGTGACCGTTAACTACAAAAATATTGCGAAAAGTGTTAAAATCATAATGTCGAGCGGTTTGCCCTATGAATTTCGAACAACCGTCGTGCCGGGCTTACACCTTAAGGCTGATTTTGACGGCATGGGTGAAATAATTAAAGGCGCTGACAAATGGTATTTGCAGGCCTTTAAGTCGGATACACCCTTGGTCGACGGTGAGTATGCGGGCAAGAGTTCGTATACTGATGCCGAAATGAAAGAATTTGCGACTATTGGACAAAAATACGTTAAGCTTTGTGAATTTAGAGGTTAATATGTTAGACGAAGAAAAAATGACTGCCACCTTGGAGACAATCCAAGCGGACATCAAAAAAATCAAGCGCTATATTTTCTGGCAAAGGACTTATAGTTTGATTACTATTCTTTTTATCGTCGTCCCAATTATTTTAGGCTTTATTTATTTACCCCCGATGCTGCAGCAATTGTTTGGCACTTATCGGGATATTCTTAGCCCTCGCTAATTAACGCGGTCAGCCTTTATGGCTCAAGACATTGCGGTTTTTGCGCAAACAACTTATCGTAACGAATTTAGAAGATTCGGCATTAAAACCGACGATCGTCGTCGGCATATGTATTTGATTGGAAAAACCGGTATGGGGAAGTCCACGGTTTTGGAAAACATGATTGTGGATGATATTCGCGCCGGTTATGGCGTGGCCGTCGTTGATCCGCATGGTGATTTGGCGGAAAAGATTATCGAATACATTCCGGCGAATCGCGTTAATGATGTTGTTTATTTCAATCCTTCGGATATAAATTATCCGATTGCTTTTAACGTTGTGGAACAAGTCGAGCCGCATTTGCGTCACTTAGTCGCCTCTGGCTTAATTGGTGTCTTCCAGAAATTATGGGCCGATTCTTGGGGGCCACGTTTGGAATATATTTTACGTAACGCGATTTTGGCGATTTTAGATTTTCCCGGTTCGACCTTACTCGGCGTTGTGCGCATGTTATCGGATAAAAATTATCGGAAACGGGTTGTTTCTAATATCAAAGACCCGGTGGTCAAAGCTTTTTGGGAAAAAGAATTTTCAAGCTATGCTGATAAGTTCGCTTCCGAAGCCGTCTCGCCGATTCAGAATAAAGTCGGTCAGTTTTTATCAAGTTCTTTGATGCGCAATATCATTGGTCAGGTTAAATCCGCGATTGATATCCGCGATATCATGGATAATGGCAAGATTTTAATCATGAACTTATCGAAGGGTCGCATTGGCGAAGATAATTCGGCTTTACTCGGCGCCATGATGATTACGAAGATTCAACTGGCGGCCATGAGCCGTGTCGATGTGCCAGAAAAAGAACGTCGCGATTTTTATTTGTACATCGACGAATTCCAAAATTTTTCCACCGACAGTTTCGCAAATATTTTATCGGAAGCCAGAAAATATCGTTTGAATTTAATTTTGGCGCATCAGTATATTGAACAGTTAAGTGAAAAAGTAAAACCAGCTGTTTTTGGTAACGTCGGCACGATGGTGGTTTTTCGCGTCGGCGCGGCCGACGCCGAAGAATTAGTTAAAGAATTCACCCCGACTTTTACAGAAGAAGATTTGGTTAATCTGCCAAAGTATGAGATGTACTTGAAACTCATGATTGACGGTATTTCTTCCTCGCCTTTTTCGGCTAAGGGACTGCCGCCACTTACGGCTGAAGAAAAAACCAATAACATGGAAAAAGTAATTGAATATTCTCGAGAAAAGTATGCTTCGCAGCGCGCGGAAGTAGAAACAAAAATAATGGAATGGCACGAGAGTTATGAAGAAGATAAAAAGACCGCCCCGACAGCGCCCGTTGGTTTTCGCCCGGCGGCGCCGGCTGGTTTTCGCCCCACTCCCGTGACGCCCCCGGTTATTTCAACTAGTGCCCCTGTCGCACCGGCTACGCCTCCTCGCACGCCTTCCGTACGACCGACAGCGACTAATTCGGCGAGTGATCGACCGATTTCTCGTCCGGCGGTATCTCGCTCGGCAGCCCCGGTAACTACCCGTCCAACCGTTTCAGCTGTACCACTTCGATCAAACACATCGGAAAGTTTTCCTCAACGACGCGAAGCGACCCCGCTCCTCCGGCGCGAGACAAATGGTTATGACGCGGTTTGCGATAATTGCGGTAAAGAGACTAAGATTGCTTTTGTGCCAGATGGCGTTCGGCCGGTTTATTGTAAAGACTGCTTAAGTAAAAAGAAAGAAGAAAAACGGTTAGAACTAGAGGAGCGTCACGCCGCTAAACAAAAAGAAAAAGAATTATTAATCGAAGAAGTTGCTAAGGCCTCCGCTACCCCGTCTTTAACTTTGGATGATTTAAAAAAAATTGCGCCGGTTGATTTTCGAGGTCATGAGATTAAAAATAGGCCCGTCCCAGAAAGTCATGCCCCCGCTACCCCCGCGAGTCGTCCATTTTCTCCCGCCGCGCCCGAAGCCGATATCCAAAAAGATGAAGACGTCATAATTAATAATAATAAATTTTAATATCAGCCCCTGATTATGTATTTGATTTTCGATACGGAGACAACCGGTCTGCCGAAGAATTATCAAGCTCCCCTTGATGATTTTTTGAATTGGCCGCGCATCGTTCAAATTGCCTGGAGTCTTTATGACTCCGATGGCAATCATTGGGAGACGAAAAATTTTATTATTCGTCCCGATGGTTTTATTATTTCTGATGAAGTCGCGAAGATTCATCGCATTACGCAGGAGCGAGCGCTCAAAGAAGGTGTGCCACTTGTTCAGGCGCTCACGGTTTTTTTACAAGACGTGGCCCAAGCCGAGCACTTAGTCGCGCATAATATTGATTTTGATGAAAAAATTGTCGGCGCGGAATTGGCGCGAACTAAAATGCTGAATCCTTTTGCGAGCGCCAAAAAAATTGATACGATGAAAGCGAGCGTCGCTTATTGCCAGATTGATAATGGTCGCGGCGGCTACAAATGGCCGAACTTAACCGAACTCTATCAACGTTTATTTGCCACTGGTTTTCCCGAGGCGCACGATGCTGTCTTCGACGTCAAAGCTTGCGCCGAATGCCTTTTTGAGCTAAAAAGAAAAGGTATTATTTAATTATGGATTATCTTAAAATAGGCAAAGCGACAGAACTCACAGGCCATGATCATAAAATTTACCGAAGATTAGAGATACTTCCTGGCTTTTTGTCGATTGCCACCCTGGTTATTTTGGTGTTCTTGTCCTTTGCTGAGCCGGTTTGGGTCGCCTATTTCATTATCGCTTTTGATGTTTATTGGTTGCTTTTGGTCATTTATATGGCCATTTTTTTAATTACTTCTTATATTCGTTTGAAGCGCGGTTTGCGAACAGATTGGCACGCCCGGTGTGAAGAATTGAAATCCCAAAATTTTAGCTCTAAAGATATTGCGTCTGATGCTCTGGCTCGCGGCGGAGTGGTTTGGACTGATTTATGGCAACTCGTGATTTTGCCGACTGCTTTTGAAAGTTTGGAAATTATTCGAACATCGCTCGACGCTTTAGTTAAAGATAATTATCCCTCGGAAAAGATGATTGTTGCGGTCGCTTTTGAAGCGCGCGGCGGGGAAATGGCTAAAGCGAACGAAGCAATAATTCGTCAAGAATTCGGCGATAAGTTCGGACATTTTATTACGACTTTTCATCCGGATGGTATTACCGGCGAAATTAAAGGCAAGGGTTCAAATCAAGCTTGGGCCATCAGGGAAATAAAAACGCGAATTATTGAACATGAGCACTTGGATATTAATAAAATTTTAATCAGCGTTTTTGATATTGATACGATTATTCAACCCGGTTATTTTTTTGCCCTGACTTATAAATTTTTAACGACAACCGATGCTTATCATGCGTCCTATCAACCTGTCCCGGTCTATCATAATAATATTTGGAACGCGCCCTTCTTTTCGCGCGTCGCGGCTTCGTCCAATACTTTCTGGCAGATGATTATGCAAATTCGTCAGGAAAGCCTCGTCACTTATTCGTCGCATTCCATGACTTATAAGGCGCTTGAAGAAATAGGTTTCTGGTCAACGACCATGGTCTCCGAAGACTCGCGTATTTTTTGGCATTGCCTCATGCATTATAACGGTCATTATCGCGTCGAGCCGATAAATTATACGGTTTCCATGGATGTGACCTGCGATCAGAGTTTTTGGAAAACGATTAAGAGCTTATATAAGCAACAGCGCCGTTGGGCTTGGGGCGGGGAAAATATTCCCTATCTTATTTTTAATGCGAAGAAGCGTTGGCACGATAAAGGATTTGATCGCTCCAAAGTAGCCGGACATATTTTTATTCAGATTTACGGTTTCCACGCCTGGGCAACCAATGCTTTGATTATTGCGGTTATCGGTTGGCTCCCGATTTTATTCGGCGGCAGTCGTTTTCATTCCACGGTCTTATCCGGAAATTTACCGGCGATTACGCAGAATCTGATGAATTTTGCTATGGTTGGCTTATTTTTATCGGCTATTATTTCCGCTTTACTTTTACCGAAACGCCCGAAAAAATATACGGTTTGGAAGAATATTCAGATGGTCTTGGAATGGGTTTTTGTGCCTGTGACGATTATCTTTTTTGGCGCCCTGCCTTGTCTCGACGCCCAATGGCATTTGCTGCGCGGTAAATATATGGGTTTCTGGGTCACGCCGAAGGCGAGAAATTAAATTTAAAGTTAAGAGAAATAAAAAAGACTGCTTTAAGGCAGTCTTTATTTTTTTGTTTTCTCTTAATGATGCGTGAGATGAGAAAAGACGAAACGACTGAAAAAGAAAACGACGTTTACCCAGAGAGCAATCGAAGAAGCAACCCACCAAGAAGTCATTGAGCCGATTAGTACCAAGATTATAAAGAGTGAACAAAATATTATATTCAACATTGGTTGCCCCGAATCAGTTGGCTCTTTAATGTTACTTTTATTGTTATCTACGAGCTGAACTAGCGCTAGGCCTCCGGCTAACAGAAGAGCAAGCATAACTGTGGCCATCAGAGAATATAGGAAAAAAATTAGCCAGCAGATTGCTTCCACATTTATAAAGAGGACCGCAAACCAGGCAAAACCGATAACAAGTAAAGAGAGCGCCATCATTAATTTTAAGCGCGGACTCCAGATTTTATAAATTCTTTTGCGGTAGGAAGCCAGTAGGACCGGAAGCAAGGAACAGCTGATTAAGGCCATGGTAAAGAACCAATTAGTTTTTTCTTTCGGCGGACTTAAAATCATCTCCTGGCGGACAACTTTGGCCTGCGGATTATAGACAGTCCAAACGTGTCGGTTCTTGATGATTATCTTAAAAAATTTCGACCAATCAGCAAACGAAACATAAGTTTTTTCATCATTTAAAACTTGCCCCTTAATATAGGCCAGACGAGCCAGTTCCGGAGAAATTAGTTTGTTAGCGCGCTCGATAGTATCGAAAGGCACAATTTTAGAGTGAGCAAAAATAATTTTTGATCCGGATTCAATTAAGACCGTATCAGTTAAGACTACATCAGTTTGAGCGATGGCGGGCCAAGCTAAGAGCAGGGCCAAAACCAATAAATACAACTTTTTCATGGGTTATGGTTTGGGTTTTAATTTATATTTTTAAAGAATAAATTATCTTATCATGGTCGACTTATTTATGTCAATTTTGTCCAGTCTCACTTCTCATGCTATAATAATAAATAATTATGAAAGAGAAAATTCGTCCGCGAATCATCACCGGTGCCCAAGTGCCCCGGCCTCATAATTTTTTCTATCGCTTGCTGAGCAGCCAGCGTTTTTTAGCTATTATCGGTTTGGTATTTTTAGTTCTCATCCTTCTTCCCTTAGCTCGAACTTATAGCCAACGCCGTTTAGTAGAGAAGGAAATCAGCGATGTGAAAAATCAAATTGCGGATTTTGAAAGCAAGAACAAGGAAATGACCGACATGATTAACTATTTGCAGTCCGATCAGTCCTTGGAAGAGCAGGCGCGTCTTAATTTAAATTTAAAAAAGCCGGGCGAAGCGGTAATTGTTATTCAGGACCAAAAAGATAATGGCAATACCATTATTAATGCCTCTTCGTCAGCCTTACATAGTAATTACGCCAAGTGGTGGCGTTATTTCTTTAACTAAAAACTCCCGTCGTGGGAGTTTTAGATTTGGGGAGCCGAGAGCGGGAATCGGACCCGCGACCTACGCGTTACGAGTGCGTCGCTCTACCAACTGAGCTATCTCGGCCTAATTTTTACGGAGCAAGTCCGCCTTAGAGCGGGTGAGCGGAATCGGACCGCCTTCCTCAGCTTGGGAAGCTGATGTAATAACCATTATACGACACCCGCCAACTTTAATCATTATAAGGGGAGTGTCCCATTTTAGTCAATTGCCTTTTTATGAGAATTAATTATAAAAAATTATTGTCCGCCCTGGGGATTTTTTTGTTTTTAGCTGTTCAGACCCCGATTTTGTCTATCGCCCGAGCGGCGGAGCTTGCGACTCCGACTGGCGAGCTTAATGATTTTCAGCTTAGTTATGCGGCCGAGGCTTTTGGGGCGACGACTAATTTGAGCGTTAATTTCAATAATACGCCGCCAAACTTACCTTGGCAATGGCAAGCGCTTACTCCGTCTTACGAATATTCCTTTACTAATGCCGCTTATTATGACCCGAGTCGACCGATGAGTATTAAGATTAGTTATAATAAGACTAATAATTATTATAAACAGATTTTTAGTTACGATGCCGCTTCTAACACCTGGCGGCCTCTACCCACTAAAGATAATCCGGCGGGAAATTATGTGACGGCGACCACAACCGCGACCGCGGACCATCTCGTCCTCTTAACTAATCCGGATACGCTCGTTGTCGGCCGGGCGAGTTGGTATAAATATAAGGGCGGTTTGTTTGCGGCTTCGCCCGACTTTGCCAAGGGCTCAAAACTTCGCGTTTACAATCTGGCCAATAATAAATTTGTTGATGTTACGGTTAATGATTGGGGGCCAGACCGAGCGAAATATCCGGACCGGGCGATTGATTTAGATCAAGAAGCTTTTAAAAAAATTGCGCTGGCAAGCGACGGCGTAATTAATGTTCGGGTCGAGCCGCTTACGGCCACGATTTTACAAACGACGACTAAAACCCCGACCGTTCAAAATGCGGAACCGACCATCACGGCGAAATCCGCTGTTATCATGTCAGAAAAAGACGGGACCATTCTTTGGGGTAAGAACGCGACCTCGACTTCGCCTTTGGCGAGCTTAACAAAATTAGTCGCGGTTCGCGTTTTCCTCGATACCAAACCGGATTTGAAAAAAGTAGTAACCTATAAAATACAGGATGAAAATTATAATTATGAGTATTGTCGGCCCGGCGAGTCGGCTAAGCTTAGTATTAAGGCTGGCGAAAAGTTAACCGTGGAAAATTTGATTTATGCCGCTTTAGTCGGCTCCGCTAACAACGCGGTCGAAAGTTTAGTTCGTGTTTCCGGATTGACGCGCGCCGATTTTGTAAAAAAAATGAATAGTTCGGTTAAGAAATGGGGCGCGACGAGTACGACTTTTATCGAGCCGACCGGGCTTTCACCGGATAATGTGAGTTCGCCGGCTGATTATGCTATAATAACTAAAGCAGTCTTCACTAATTCGCTCATGAAAAAAGTAACGACCACGAAGAAATATACTTTTAAAATGGTCGGCACGAAAAAATACCATACAATCAAGAATACGGATCAATTAGTGCGTGATGGAACCTATCCGATTATCGGTTCTAAGACCGGATATCTTGTGGAAGCCGGCCATTGTCTGATGACCCGGGTTCAAACCCCGAAAGGGAATCTGATTGTTGTTAATTTCGGTTCGAAGAGCACGGCGGACAATACGGCTGATAACGAACAATTAATTCGTTACGGTGAACGACTCTTGGGAGTTAAGCCTTAAAGAACAAAATGATTAAACTCGTCGGCGTTTCGAAAGTTTACGCCAACAAAATCAAGGTTTTAGACAGTGTTAACCTGGCAATTAAGCCGGGCGAGTTTGTGTCGATTGTCGGTCAGTCCGGCGCCGGAAAAACGACTTTAGTTCGTCTTTTAACTGGCGAAGAACGGGCTAATTCCGGCCAAGTTTTTATCGGTGATTGGGACATTACGCGACTAAGTAAACGCGAAGTGCCTTTCTTGCGTCGACAAATTGGTGTTATTTTTCAAGATTTTAAATTACTGCCGAAAAAGACTTTGGAAGAAAACGTCGCCTTTGCTCTAGAAGTTTCCGGCGGGACACGCAAAAAAATAAATAAGATTGTCCCTAATGTTTTAAAGATTGTTGGTCTCGAAGACAAAGGACGCCGTTATCCAAACGAAGTCTCGGGCGGTGAACAGCAGCGCGCGGCGATTGCTAGGGCATTAGTCCATCAGCCGAAAATACTCTTAGCTGATGAACCGACAGGTAATCTGGACGCGATTAACGCTAATGAAATCATTGATTTATTGCTACGTATTAATAAATTTGGGACGACGGTTGTTTTAGTAACTCATAATAAAGAAATTGTTAACCGTTTGAATAAACGGGTTATTTCTATGGATCATGGTCGCGTCTCAAGCGATCAGGAACGCGGTAAATATTTTCTTTAAGTTATGTTATCTTTACTACGCATAATCAAGTTCAGTTTTCAGGATATCACGCGAAACATTTGGCTGACGATTGCCACGGTGACGGTTTTATTATTGGCTCTATTCTCGGTTAATACTTTGCTCGCCGCGCGTTTAATTAGCGATAAGGCGGTGACGGCCGTTAAAGAGCGCGTCGATATCAGTTTATATATGCAGCCGGATGCTCCGGAGAGCCAAATTATGGCTTTAAAAACTCAGGTAACTAATTTGCCGAACGTCAAAAGTGTTATCTATGTTTCTAAACAGTCCGCCTTGGCCGCTTTCCGGGATAAATATAAAAATAATCAGGCCATTTTATCCGCCCTTCAGGAATTAGGCCAGAACCCGCTCTCGCCGAGTCTGACGATTCTGCCAAGTGATTTCAGTCAGTCTAAGATGCTGATTAGTAATTTACAAGCGATTGATAATCCGATTATTGAATCGCGGGATTTTTCCGATAATAGTGTTATACTCGTCAAAATCACGGATATTAGCAATCGCATTAATGAAATCGGTTTATTCTTTATTTGTCTGTTTATTTTAATTAGTTTGCTTGTCGTTTATAACGCCATTCGCGTTGCGATTTATACCCACCGCCAGGAGATTGAAATCATGCGTCTGGTCGGTGCTTCGAACTTCTTTGTTTATATGCCTTATATTTTTTCCGCTTTCGTTTATACTTTAT